>JAGOGF010000005.1 GCA_017996845.1 Butyrivibrio sp. | reverse complement strand
GCCCTTCATTAATCAGGCACTCGCCCAAACGGATTCTTTTTCTGTTAAATGACATTTCATCCTCTCGCAAATATCTGTCTTATTTTATCATATGTTATCCTTTTTATATTATCACATTAGTACATAATATTACAGTTTCTGTTCTTTTTTTTTGTATATTTTATTACAAAATATCTTTTCTTCAGCAAAAAAAGAACGCAGCCGCTTCATTTGAAGCATAAGGCTACGTTCTCTGCTGTTCTTTCATGTTCAGATTTTAAAGACACTGACTTCCTGATTCAGTGTATCCGCAACATTTTTTGTTTTGTCTACTTTCTCCAGAACTGTCTGTGAATACTGATTGATCTGCGTATTTCTGGTTGCGATATCCGTGGTGCCCTCTGCGCCTTCCTCTGCTGCCTTGGAAACCGCATCAATGGATTCCGTGATGTTCTCAAGCGCACCAAGCAGCTCATCCGCAACCGCCTTAACCTCAGCGATCATATTATTATAATAACCGGTATCCTTAATATAATCATTTGTAGTCTCACTGAACAACTGCAGATCTTCCGTTACATCCTTCTGCACAAACTCCAGAATTGCATTGGCACTGTCTGAAAGATTATGCACAGCGGTCATTACACTTTCCGTAATTCTCTGAATTTCTCCCACCGTCTGTTGGGACTGGTTTGCAAGACTCCCGATTTCTGTTGCAACTACAGCAAAGCCTCTTCCTGCTTCACCTGCTCTTGCCGCCTCAATGGAAGCATTCAGTGATAACAGATTGGTCTGAGAAGAAATTTCCATAATTGCAGATGTCAGATCTGTTATTTTTTCAACAACCGTAACATCTTTCAGGGCCTGCTCTATTTTCCCACTGATCTCATCCTTCACATTTTCGGTATGTTTCAGAATATCATTCAGATGATTCTTGATCCCATTAACGCGGCTGATGATTTCTTCGGATTCTTTGGAACCATCCGCTGCCTTATCGACCATATCAACACAGGATTTGCGAATCCGTCCCGAAGATTCCTGCACGAGCTGCGCCGACGCACTTGTTTCCTCCATGCTTGCTGCGAGTTCCTCTGTCGTTGCAGAGATGCTTTCCAGTTCTGATGTCAGACGTGAAACGCTGCTGTTCACTTCCGTAACACTGCCATGGATATCTGACGAATTATTGATTGTCTGCGCAACCAGATTTTTGAGTGCATCTTTCATGTCTACTGCATCTTTTGCAAGTCGTGCAAACTCATCTTTTCCTTTCAGAATTCTGCTTTCCATCTGAACCGCAAGATTGCCCTTACTGATTTCCTCAAAAAATATCTGCATTGATTTGAGCGAACTGACAATTGTTTTTAAAATCAGCAGCATCAGGATGATTTCTATGATAATCGACATGATGGAAACCACCAGCAAAAGTGTAATTGAACTATTCATGGAAGCTGTACGGGCTGACTGGATTTCTGCCAGCTGCTTATCAATATCATCCGTATAATTTCCGGTTCCGATTACCCATTTGAATCCATCAAAGACTTTTGTATAGGAACGCTTTGGCTGATTCTCGGTTTCACCTTCCTTTGGAAAATAGTAATTTACAAAAAAGCCATCTTCGGGATTTGCCTTGGATCCGTCTATCATTGCCTTTATCATGGCAAATCCATTGCTGTCCTTCAGATCCATTCGGTTCTTGCCCTCTGATTCTTTCCCCAGAAGAACAACATTTACACCATCATATGTATCTACCCAGAAATAACCGCTTTCTCCATAACGAAGCTGTCTGATCTGGTCCGCTGCAAGTTTTTCCGCTTCCTCCAGGGAATAGGTACCTGCCTGATAGGCATCATAATAGCCCTTTGTCAGAGACAGCACATTATCCACCTGATTTTTGATCATCTGATCATAATCATCACGCAGGTTGGTTTCCAGCGTTTGTGCGGCTGCTTCATTGCTCCGTTTGATATCCACAATACCGATCAGACTTAGACTGATCGTTACGGCAAATACCACCATCGTCAGAACAATAAGTTTCATTTTTATTGTCAGTTTCATAAACAACCTCCCACATATGATTTTTTGTTATGATTATACTTATTGTGTATAAATTACATATAATTAAGTAAATTATAAGTATATTTTACCATATGCAGATACGAATTGAAATAGGCTGCTGCCGATTCAGCAGGTTGCTTAAAAAAGCTGCAGGATAATATAAATATGCACATACAAACAGGCAAAACCAGATTTGCTGCTTCATTCAAAATCAGTCAAGATAATCCTTGAGTTTGCGGCTGCGACTCGGGTGGCGAAGCTTACGAAGTGCTTTGGCTTCAATCTGACGGATACGTTCACGTGTTACATTAAACTCTTTGCCGACTTCTTCCAGTGTTCTGGCACGTCCGTCATCCAGACCAAAACGCAGACGCAGAACCTTCTGCTCTCTCTCTGTAAGTGTTCCAAGAACTTCCACCAGCTGTTCCTTCAAAAGCGTAAAAGCTGCTGCATCAGCAGGTACCGGAACATTATCATCCTGAATGAAGTCCCCTAAATGGCTGTCTTCCTCTTCTCCAATAGGTGTTTCAAGAGAAACAGGCTCCTGTGATATTTTGAGTATCTCACGGACTCTTTCTACCGGCATACCCATTTGCTCTGCAATTTCTTCCGGAGTGGGTTCACGTCCAAGCTCCTGCAGCAACTGACGGCTGATTCGAATAAGTTTATTGATTGTCTCAACCATGTGAACCGGTATACGGATGGTTCTGGCCTGATCTGCAATTGCCCTTGTAATTGCCTGCCGGATCCACCATGTTGCATAAGTTGAAAATTTAAAACCTTTACGGAAATCAAACTTTTCAACTGCCTTAATCAGACCAAGGTTTCCTTCCTGAATCAGATCCAGAAACAGCATCCCTCTTCCCACATATCGCTTTGCGATACTGACAACAAGTCTGAGATTTGCTTCTGCAAGTCTCTTTTTAGCCTCATTGCCGGTCTCTGCTATTTCCTTGAGCTGCTCATCTGTCAGATCTTTTACAATTTCGAGTTCTTCATCCTTCAGTTTCGCTTCCGAAATATCTCCTGCATTTATAACCTTATCGGCAAGCATTCCTGCTTCCATCTGTTTGGCCAGCTCAATTTCCTGATCTGCTGTCAGAAGCGGAACTTTACCAATCTCCTTTAAATACATTCTGACCGGATCTTCAATGCTGATTCCATCGGGAACTGACAGGTCGATGCTTTCCATGTCAACTTCCTCTTCCTCATTAATCAGAATCTCATCATCATCCGGAATATCATCCACATCATCTGACATGCGCAGCACATCCACACCGGACTGCTCCAATACTTCCAGGATCTTGTCAAGCTGCTCTTCATCCAGATTCAGCTCCGCAAAAAAATCACTGATTTCATTGTATTCCAGAACATTTTTCTTTTTCTTGGCTCGGGTAAGGAGTTCTTTCAGTTTGAGTTTAAACTTCGCCCTTGTTGCTTCATCCATTTCATGGCTGCCGTCTTCCTCCTCGTTCTCTGAAACTTCCTCTATCAGTTCATCATCCTCTGCGCGGTCTTCTGTTTCCTCATGTTCCTTTTCTCTTATTTTCTCAGACGTCCTGGATGCTTTGGTTTTTGCCGCCTTTCCATTCGTTTCAGGTTCTGCAGCCTCTTCATTTTCTTTGGATGCCTTCGCTGCCTTTGGCTTTGCAGCTACTCTGGCGGCAGGTTTTACGGCGGACTTTTTCATTCCCATTTCTTCATCCTGTAATTCTGTTGCTTTCTTATTCATCTGTGTTCTCCTCATCTTTAATACTTTTTGGGATTTGCATCAACCCTGTCTTAATCTCCCAGTGATATTTTTGTATGCGACAGCTCTTCCAGAAGCTTTTTTCCCTCGATCGTTTTTTTGAGTGCGTTTGCATCATCCAGCGGCATTTCCTGCATCTGTCTGGCATATCCAGCGCTTTTCACATCCATGATAATATCATGAAGTGCTTTTTCTTTTTCATCCCGCGTTTCTATCTGAACAAGATTTGTATTAAATATTTCAGCAACTTTACGCTGCTGTTCTTCGTCTGGAAACATACTTACAATGGATGCCGGCAGAAAACTTCCTGCATCCATTCCCGCAAACATCCGCTCAGCAACATGCCTGTATAATTCATCTGTAAAATCATCTACTGAAATATATTCTCTGATCTGCCTGTAAATCTGCGGTTCATCTGCAATCCAGGTCAGCAGTACCCGCTGCGGTTTCAGTGATGCCTCTTCCGGATTGTTTCTTGCCTGAATCCCGGATTTTGGCCGTTCCACCGGTTTTACAATGCCTCCGCCGGAAGCCATTGCGGTCATTCCGACCAGACTTCTCAGATCGTTCTGTGCAATATTATACCTTGCCGCTACCGCCTGCAGATAATTCTCCCGTTCCACAGCTTCTTCAAACTCACACAGTTTTTTTGCAATTTCCCGGTAAAAAGCTGTTTTTGCAGCTGGATCATTCATATCATACTCCTGCTGCAGCATACGGAGTTCAAAGAAAAAGGTGTTTTCTGCATTTCTGAGCCGCTCTGCAAATGCTGCACCGCCTTCTGCCTTGATAAATTCATCCGGATCTTTATATGGTTCCAGATTCAGGACTTTACCCTGCAGGCCTGCTTCTTTCAGGATTCCGATTCCGCGTATTGCCGCCCTGATACCTGCGCCATCACTGTCATAAGACAAAATTACTTCATCCGTATACCTTTTCAGAATCCTTGCCTGTCCTGAAGTAAAGGCTGTCCCGAGTGAGGCGACCGCTTCCGAAAAGCCGGCCTGATGCATTGCGATGACATCCATATAACCTTCACAGATGATCATATGCCCTGCACGGGCATTTTTGGCATAATTCAGTCCATACAGATTATGGCTCTTATCAAAAATCATTGTCTCCGGAGAATTGAGGTATTTTGGTTTGCCATCACCCATTACCCTTCCGCCAAAACCAACCACTTTCTGATTCACATCCTGAATCGGAAACATCACACGGTTCCAGAATTTATCATGCGTTCCGAATTTCTCATCATGTGCGGCAAGCCCTGCTTCAATAATCTCTTCATCACTGTATCCTTTTGTTTTCAGATACCCTACCAGATCATTGCTGCTGATATTGGAAAAGCCAAGTCCGAACTTCTGCATGGTCTCATCTGTCAGTTCTCTTTTTTTGAAATATTCGTAGCCGATTTTCCCTTTTTCAGATCGCAGCTGAAAATAATAATATCTGGCTGCCTCTTTGTTGATATCCAGCAAAATCTGACGTTTATCCCTCATTTTTCTGGCGGCCGGAGAATCATCCTCATCCGGAAGCGTTATTCCGCCGCGCTGTGCAAGCTCTTTGATTGCTTCGCCAAATGTGAGATTGTCATATTTCATCAAAAAAGTAAACACATCGCCGCCAGCCCCGCAGCCAAAACAATGATACATCTGTTTGGATCCGGACACTGAAAAAGATGGTGATTTCTCGTTGTGGAAAGGACACAGTCCCATATAACCGGAACCTTTTTTCTGCAGATGAACGTACTCTCCAATCACATCTACAATGTCGTTCCTTGAGCGAACTTCTTCAATTATTTCCTGTGAATATTGCATGCTAGCACCCTGTCAGTAAACATTCCATGATTTTGGAATATATATTTTCTCATAACGGGCAATTGCAAACCGATCCGTCATTGCACTGATATAGTCACATACAATACGGTCCCGCGGTTCGCCTTTATCCATCAGTTCCAAAAGATATCCCGGCAAAAGATCGATGTGTTCCAGATAATATGCATACAATGTTTTTACCAGATCGATCGCCTTGCCTTCCTCTCCCTTTGCAATGGGATTGGTGTAAACGCGTCTGAACATAAACTCCCGCAGATCCATCATTGCCCGGTATATCTGCTCTGACATCACGATATCATTCTTCCCATAACTGTTTTCCACAATATCATGAATAAATGTATTCAGCCATTCTCCATTGGTATATCCGATCAGTGCACCAATTTCTTGCGGAAGATCACTTTCCCGTAAAATTCCTCCCCGGATCGCATCTTCCATGTCATGCCGGATATATGCAATTTTGTCTGAAAGACGTACGATCTTACCTTCAAGCGTATGCGGTACTGTCTCCATTTCATGATTCAGTATGCCATCCCGCACTTCCCATGTCAGATTCAGTCCCTGTCCGTCTTTCTCCAGAATATCAAGAATACGAAGGCTCTGTTCATTGTGCTTAAATCCATATTGGCAGACCTGCCCAAGCGCCCTTTCTCCTGCATGGCCAAACGGTGTATGACCGATATCGTGTCCAAGCGCAATTGCTTCTGCAAGATCTTCGTTCAACCGAAGGGCCCTTGCTATGGTTCTGGCATTCTGTGCAACTTCCAGCGTATGCGTCATTCGTGTTCTGTAATGATCCCCATCCGGAGTCAAAAAAACCTGGGTCTTATCCTTCAGTCTGCGAAAAGACTTCGAATACAGGATCCGGTCCCTGTCACGCTGAAAGCACGGTCTGATATCGCAAAGTTCCTCCGGCTTCTGTCTTCCTTTTGACTGCATACTCAAGCATGCATAAGGGCTGAGTGTTTCCTGCTCTCTTTTCTCAAGATCCTCGCGAATCTTCAATCTTCTGCTCCTTTTTGTCTCAAATAATCCTGTTTATCTGTTTTTTCATTTTGCCGTACAATTATAATATTCTGTACTTCTCTGCATATTCCTTTTTCTTTTTCATCTTATTTATCTTTGATCCTTATACTTTCCATATCCAGAATGCTTCGTTCCTGAGACCATTCTCTGATTCTGCTCTCGTACTGCTCATTGATCCATACAACAGCAGCTTCAAGTCCTTCCTGCGAAACCGGAAAATGTTCACTTTTTTTGCATGCATCATCTGTCGCTGCATATGCATATGGTTCCGGCCATACTGTCGCCATGAGTGTTGCCGGTTCCCGTTTTTCCGGAGGAGTAAAATGAACATTTTCAAGCGGCTCTCTTGCAAGCCGGTAGCGCATTCCTTTATGACTTCCAAAAAAAGCTTCTCCATATTCATAATGTGTCAGATTAAAAAAATCATGTAATTCGATTCCCACTGTTCCGCTCTCCTGTACCTGTTTTTTCAGACAGACAGGCCGGTATCAGACATTTCGCCCGATACCGGCCATCATTTTTCTATCAGCTGATCAGAAATCAATTTTTCCTGTATCATGATGATTGATTACATAATATGCAGCATTATCCGCTGGCTTGATATACACCTGCAATTCTTTGATATCCTTTGTCTTATGCCCATGTGCTGCATAATCAGCCCTGGCCTTATCCAGAATATCTTCCGTCCTGATTTCCTGATCTCCATACTGCAGGAAAACCTCGTTTTTGCTGGCCTTTACTGCCGCTTTTTCAGCCAGATCATTTCCAACAGCCATTGCAACTTTTGCCGCCTTTTCAGACTGCTTTTTTACTGCCCGTGCTGCAGGTTCGGCTTCCTTTTTCATCTTCTTCAGAACAGGATCTGCCTTTTCCATTGCGCTTTCAAATACAGGTTCTGCTTTGATTCTCAGTTCATCCAGGACAGGTTCTGCCTTGGCGCGTGCCTGTTCCAGCATCGGTTCTGCTGTTTTCATTGCCTTATGCACTGCCGGTCCTGCCTTCTCAACAGCTTCTGTAATGATCGGTTCCGTTTTTTCTATTGCCTTCTCAATATAAGGCTCTGCCTTTTCCATATAAGGTTTTGTAGCTGCCTTAACATCCTTCATCAGCGGTTCTGCCTTGATTCTTGCTTCTTCCAGTACAGGCTGTGCTGCATCTGATACTGACTTTGCCAGCTTCTTGACTGTTTCACTGCTCCATTTGTTGCTTTTTTCTCCCATATCTGACCACTCCTTCCAAAAAGGTGATGTCACTTACAAAACAAAAAAACTGCTTTTTTCAGTATAGCACAAATTCGCTCTGATATCTTCATCTGCAGAAACATACTTTATTTCCATCTGTTCATCAGATTTGCAAAAGGCCCCACTGCATCCTGCAGATCCTTGATCGCCTTATTCAGTCCTGCAAAATCAATACTGGAAAGTTTCTCTACCGACTCTGTCAGCTTCTCCGAATTATCCGCCACCAACTGATCCACTTTTTTGCTCATATCCCCTACGCTGTTGCTCATCCGGGTTATATCTGCAAGAGCAAGATTTGCATTTCCGATCAGCTGATCCGCATGCTGCAGCGTAACACTCACCCTGGGAACCAGAATGATTGCCGCTACGAGTATGATTACAAAAATACCGCCGGTAAAAGCCGCCGAAATTTTTGCAAACTTTACCTGTTTTCTGGTTTCATTACGGATTTCCGTAAGCAGCTCCGTTTCCGAAATCCGCTCCTGATTTTCCTCCATACCCGTCCCCCGTGCCGCGACTGCATTTTAGGATTCACGATTGTGCGCAGCAACAATTCATATTGTTATTTTAGCATAAAAAGTACAAATTTTTAATGACAAATACTGCAAAATATTTGTACAAAAAAAGATCTATCGACCGATAGATCTCTCCAGTGCGGAAAAAGGGACTTGAACCCTCACGATATTGCTATCACAAGATCCTTAGTCTTGCTCGTCTGCCAATTCCGACATTTCCGCATTCTTACTATGAAATTATGCTGCATGCTTTTTTAAAGTAGTGCAGGAGAAGGGACTTGAACCCTCATGATATTGCTATCACATGGACCTGAACCATGCGCGTCTGCCATTCCGCCACTCCTGCATTTCTCGCGTGCAACATAGTCTATTTTAGCCACAACCCTTCTTTGTGTCAACCTTTTTTTGAAATTTTTTCAAACAATTCGAAAATTAGCCATCAGAGCGGTTTCCAACATTCATAACCTGGATAATCTGTCATACATCCGATATAATTGGTTCACTCCCCTATTCCTTTTTATATAAACATTAAGTGACCAGACCATCAGTGCCAGCATGATTATCCCAAAAATATAAAACGGCAGTGTCTGACTTGTAAGTACCGCGATAACGGCCAGAACCGCACAGATAATCAGCACCCCGGAACGAATTCTGCATAAAATCAGATCATTTTGCAGAAAACCGATCTGAACCAGAATGTCTCCTGTTTCCTTCTCAATATCTTCCTGTGAAAGTGCAGCATAATCCAGATTTTCCATATGCCGTGTACAGTCTCTGAGCCTTTTCTCCATGTCAATTTCCATATCCGCCCTCACATTCTTTCCATACATTTTCTTTCAGTATGTCACATTTTCAAAACGTCGTAAAGATTGCTGCACTATTTCATTAATAATGAGAGGATTTGTGCATTCCACCTGTTGCTGCGGGAAATGGCATCCTGTGCAATGCCGGTATCCTGATCCGGTGCACATTCCCCGCATATATCCGCACCGGCAATCCTATACTGTCCGAGTACATGCTTTAACAGCAGAAACAGTGCCTCTGACTGCATATCCCCCTGATCCCAGTTCGTACACAGTTCCGTTTCCGATATGACATCCTTATCTACCGACAGATAGATTGGAAAGGCAGGTTCCTGCGGCAATTTCAATACGCCGCCTTCTCCCATGCAATCCTGAAACTGATAAAAATGTACGCTGCCATAATACAGGGAACTGACCTCTTCTGCCAACGCGTTATCCACACCAATTGCTATCACCTGCTTTATATTTCCGCCGGCATCCAATGCATTTTTAACCCAACTGCCGCAGGAAAGAATATCACCAAATGCAGATGGCTGCATGTCGGGATGATGGTCAAAGAGAAGAAGCGTTACCGGTTCTTTCAGACGTCTGATCAAAAGCTCTGACATATAATGATAATTGCCCGAATCAATAAAGTGAATTCCTTCTGATGGACAGTTTTTTTCTTCCATCAGCTGCAGCAATGCTTTCTGTGCATATTCGTCACAGATACAATTTGTCCCTGTAATATCTTTGCATGAAATAAAGCGGGGATTTTCAGCCTTACGGTAAAAATCCTCGCTTTCGTAAATTCCTGAAAAATCAAATATTGTCACATCATTCCGATTCATTCTTTCAGTCCTTTTCGTCCATCTGTGCCAGATGTTCGATCGCATGTTCCTGAATTACACAGTCTCCGCTTTCTTCCAGATGCATCTCAGCCGGAGAATTCACAACCAGCGATGCCGCATATTCAAGCCCTGTCTTGCGTAAAGAAAACACCTCTCTGTCATCTGTTGTATGAAGACCTACTGAAAGATAAAAGTACCCCTTGTGCTTATAGAGCGCTGAATCTTCAATCGGAAGCTTCCGGATTACATTGCAGAAGCGAATACAATCATCCAGTGTATCAAACTCCGCCATATATCTGGCGTAATCCATTGCTGGTCTCGATATTGCTTCCTGTGGTTCTCCCTGCGCATCCTCATCCTGCAGATATATTTTATTTATCGTATCTGAAACCCCGCTGATCATTGCATTAAGAGCAATTCCTTTGTCTTTGCCGCTCTGTGCCTTAACTTCTTCCACTTTATCCTGTGTCATTTCTTCCAGAATACTGTTGGCAGCTGATCTGATACGGTCTGCTGCTTTCTGGATATCATCATTATTCATTTTTACGGCAAAAATTCTCACGCTGCCGTCAGCCATCATATTCTTGGACATCATCAGTACTTCATTTTCCGGATTATAATCAAGCTGCTCTCCGACTTCTTTGTTAAGTTGTGCCATAAAAGGCACACTGCGCATTTCACCGTTGACAACCGATTCCGGAGTAAGCCCGATTTCCCGAAGTTCAGATGCTGCTATATTACATTCTACTGTAGTATTATTCATTTTTACGATAATCATATAGCTCAGCTCCTCTCTTTGAAATCCGATACCCCATATGCTCATTGTTTAATCATATTATAATCCGGATATTAGCACTGTCCAGTTAAGAGTGCTAAAAATTCTATAAAAAATCGATAAATAGTGATCTTTTCTTACTGTTATTATACACCAAAGCGCCTGTTCTGAACAGATATCGGACTTTCTGCAAAAAACCTGTTGCCAGATTTGAAACCGTGTAATATAATAGCAAATGTCGTCGGGGTGTAGCGCAGCTGGCTAGCGCGCTATCTTAGGGAGGTAGAGGCCGCGTGTTCGAATCACGTCACTCCGATTGCTTAAAAAGTCCTGAAATTCTGATTATATCAGCGTTTCAGGACTTTTGTTTTGTCTGAGAAATAAGTTACTGAAGTTTTTTTAATTAAATACATTGTTTCCATTAAACACTCCACATCTGATGAGCAGGCAAAGAAGAAAGCACCCATCTTGTATTATGATTTTAACGACTAAGAAAACGTCTCATACAAGAAGGGGTACTTTCCATAATAAAAAATATATAACAACTCAATAGGACTCCGGACTATAACCTGCCGGATTCAAAAGTGCATCTGCACTTCGGAATTATACTTCTGTCATGATGCGTTCCCTATCTTTCCCTCTTCCATCAGCCATCTTGCTTCATCATGAAGTGTTTCAGCACAGGGACGGGTATGATACCCCAGCTCATTCTGCGCTTTGGAATAGTCAAATGCATTGTTACGTTCCAGATTATAAACTGCAAAGGTTGTCATAATCGGCTGTTTTCCTTCTTTCTTCGCCTTTTTCTCCATCTGTCCTGCAATCAGCCGTGCCAGTCCCATCGGCAGGAAAATTCTGGGTCCCTTGCAGCCAAGATCCTTCTGCAAAATTCTGCACATCTCCTTAAATGTAATTTCTTCGTTTCCAAGAATATAACATTCTCCGGTTCTGCCCCTGTCTGCTGCCGCAATGCATCCTGCTGCCAGATCACGAACATCTACAAGGTTGAAACTCCCAGCCATGCCCACCGGCAGTTCACCGTTACATATCTGTATAATTGCTCCTGTTGTCGTGCCAACTGCATAATCATTTGGTCCCATGATTCCGGTAGGGTGAACCACGCAGGCATTCAATCCCTTCATACGAACACTGTCCAGCACCTTCTGCGTTGCAATTGCCTTACTCTTGGAATACCAGCCGACAACACTGTCCTGATCGAACTGGCGCACTTCCTTGATTCTCGTTCCCTTTTGTGTTTCCGGGATTGCGCCTGTAGAACTGATATACAGAAGTTTTTCATTGCTCTTGTGCGACAGGCAGGCCTGAATAATATTTTCGGTTCCACCGACATTCACATCGATCAGCTTCTGATTAAAATCCGGATTCACCGTTACCATACTTGCGCAATGAATGCAGATAGTCCTTGTTCCGTCCGGCACATCAAGAAACCGATCAACATCTTCAGCGCTGCAAAGGTTGCCTTCAAAAAGTTCTGCCTGTTCCGGTACATATCTGATTGCCGGGTCTCCCTTTAAAATAAATGCCCTGACATGGTCACCCCGTTCAATCAGCTGCCTGCAGATATTGCTGCCCAGAAATCCTGCTGCTCCCGTTAATAAATATAAAGTTTTCTCATTTTTACTCATGCTCATTGTCTCCTTTTTTGCTATCAGGTTCACCGAGCCCACGATGATATGTCTTCGGTGATTTGTTTTTTATTTCCATGATCCATATAATAGGAGACTTAGATAAACAACAGATAAACATATTATTTATTTCTTTTTATTTTTTTCCAGAATCATTCTCATTCCAATATACAGACAAATCATACAGATTCCTCCCCCAAAGACTTCATTAAGCAATCGGGAATCAGCATTTTGAAGGCTCCCAAACCTGGCAATCAATACAATCTGAAGGTGGAACATGGACATCAGCGCATCCGCAAAACCAATATTGCGAACTGCCTTAACCATATAGGATTTCTGTTCGGCCGCCGTACGCAGATTCAGAATACTCATGGTCATTTTGTAAAATGTATAAAGTCCGACTCCGTAGACCATGATCCCGGTAGTCTTTGAATCCGCTCCCCCGATTACCGTGTCCGTCATGATTCCTCCCATGACAAGCGTGATTGCTACCAGAAATGCTCCGGTCCGCTGGTACACTTTCTTCTCAATTGTCTTATCCATCTCAAAATTTCCACTCCTGTGAATTCTGTGTTCTGCTGAGATGATATATATACGGATGAAACTAAGCAACAAATAGTAAGCTGCTACTGCCTGATACCAGAAAAAGTGATCCCGACATCCGTAAAAGAAATTCATGAAAATGAATGCCGTGCTGATCAGGACTGCCAGCGCTGCAAAGACCATGGTTCGCACGCGATAATCTGCAATAATCCTGTAAAACATTTTCTCCTTATTCAGATGCTCCGGCAACCATTTCATCATGGCTGCGGAATCGCCGATGATCAGCACAATGCCGAGCCCAAAGAGCACTCCTGAAAGTGCATCTGCGGTCATGATCAGCCATGCAGGCATATTACTCGAATTCAGTGAGAGCAATGCAAACACACAGACCAGAATCGTCACAATATAGAAAATCACATGCCATACCCTGACATACATAATCTCCTTTTTTTTCATGGGATACACCTCATTTTATTTCTCTGGTTTGAACTTCTTTCGTTTCTCTGATGCCGGAACTTATATGAAGACATATATTCAAACTGCTCCCGTTCTTCCCATGATTCTGAGCAGCAAGGCAGGCTTTCTGTGGAGTGCTGCCTTTACCTGTGACAGAAAAACACTGCATATTCATATCATGGGACCTATGTATGTAAACGGTGATGCCAGAAATTCCATTATTCTGTTCAATGGCCTGTGTTCCCGCGCAGCCATCGACGGAGGACTTCCTGCTGAAATCTCCTATAACCTGTGCGATATGTATACCAGTCTCATCGAAAAAGACACTACAATGACAGAACTGATGCGGATCAGTCATACCATGTATGACGATTATGTGCACCGCGTCCACAATTATCATCAGGCAGAACCGCTTTCTTCGCCGGTTCGTTTTTGCTGCGACTATATCCGGATGCATGTGGAGAACGATATTTCGCTCCCGCTTCTTTCCTCAAAACAAGTCATCAGGAATACTGTCTGTCCAGACGTTTTAAAGCCGAAACCGGAATATCTCTGTCCGAATATATTACAAAAGAAAAAACAGACTACGCCGAACATCTGTTAATGACGACGGCGCAGCCTGTTCAGGAAATCAGTGATCTGCTTCACTTCAATTCTCCGGGATACTTTATTACACAGTATAGAAAACGCAAAGGTGTTACCCCTTGTCAGCTGCAAAAATATAAGAACTGATTCCGTATCCCCTTTACAAGCTACTTGAAATCAAGGTCAGCCTGCACACCTGCGGATCCTCTTCCTTCTGATGACTGAATGTATTAAATTCAGTTACCTTAATAATCTTCGTTTCTCCCTTTTTGAACTTATCATAATCCACCTTTGGTGTCAGATACATCAGATAATGAAATGCAATTGTATCTCCTTCTGTCACCGGATCCTCAATGGGCCCCATATCCATAGCAAAAAAATCACGCTGTCCTTTCATTGATTTTTCATATATAGAAAACAACTGCGGCTGATCACCGATTGCATTAATCTCTGCGTCCGGTGCATACAGCCATTCTGCAATCTTACACCATCCCTCATAATCCGGTACCCAGTTCGCCCACCATTTAAATATTTTTTCCTTGATTTTCTTTTCAAAGGGGTCCTGCATATTTTCAGTCAGGACTGCTTCATATCCTGCAATTCTTTGTTCTTTCAAACTGTTCTCACTCATGATTTTCTTCTCCTTCATGCCGAAATAGGCGTATCAAACAGATATCTGCGATATGTCTGCAGATTTTCTTCACACAAAGTAGCTCTGATGTCTCCATTTTCCTTATTTCCCACAAAACCATATGCATAAAAATCGTGCATTATGCCTTCCTTATCATGACCGCCAAAGTGACTCTGCATAACAAAGCCGTTATCAGATGTCCAGCATTTAAATCCAAGCGGTTTCCAATCCGGAAGTGTGACAGAATAGGAAAGCGCCTCCATAGTTGCTGACTTTCTGACTGACATGGGATATGCCTTAAGGTCGATCACCTGATCTCCGAAATAGGGAGGCGACTGCCACGCGTTTCCTGTGCCGCTTTATCAGCAATGGGAATTCCTCCCGGTTGCTCCGCCATCTACCAGAATATCCACTCCCGCAAGATAACCGTTCCGCTCGTCCGCGGCAGTTGCTATCGAATACCCCAGTTCCGAAGGAATACCCATACGATGCTCTGCAGAACGCTCTATCATGAGTTTTCCCTCTTCCTTCTCAAGATCGCCCATGTCTGTGGCAATCAGTCCCGGACTCAGAGAAAGAACACGTATTCCTCTTGTTCCCAATTGATATGCACATCTGCGTGAGTACCAGATGACGAAGCTCTTGGACAATGCATATGCAAATCCACGCCTTTTGTAGGAATCCCTTGTAAGGTGGCTTAATGCAATCATCTTATGAAGAAATTTCTCCTCATCCTGATCCGCAAACGCAAATGACTTCAAATTGCGCATCAGTGCCGGCAATGCATAAGCAGAATTGGACGATACGTCCAAAATCACACTGCCCTTCTCCATATATCGTGAGAATTCTTCATTCACATACACCGTCCCAAGTGCGTTAATGCGAAGAAGCTGCTCTTCCTGCGCCATCTGAGGTGAAACACCTGCCGCATTGATCACATTGGTAATGGTTCCCAGACTGGCCGCATAAGCTGCCAATTTCTGTACACTTTCTCTGTTTGAGATATCACAGCCCGCAACGAACACTTCATGTCCGGATGATGCAAGTTCTTCTGCTGCTTTCTGCAGTTTTTCTCTCGTTCTGCCGGATATTACAAGTGCATGGTCCATCGGCATGCATTTGGCAGCCTCCAGTCCCATTCCGCTCCCGCCTCCTGTAATCACACATATTTTCCTTGCCATATTGTCTCCATTCCTGTACCGTTATCTCAGTAATCTCTATGTCCAAAGAATAGTATAAAAAGATAAACAACAGGTAAACAAAATCAGCCCATTACTCACTTTCCAATGTATAATTAATTCAGAGAGGTTATCAAAATGATACGAATTCTTGTTACTGAGGATGATCCTGCAACCAACCGGCTGCTGTGTGCCATCCTGAAACTGCAACATTATGAAACGATTTCTGCAACAAACGGCGAACAGGCACTGGATCTTCTTGCCAGCAAACATATTGACCTGATGCTGTGCGATGTCATGATGCCCGGCATAGACGGCTTTGAACTCACAAAAGCCATCCGGAGCAGCGGCAGTATGCTGCCTATTATGATGCTGACAGCCAAAGATCTGCCGGATGATGTCAGAACAGGCTTTATTTCCGGCACTGATGATTACATGGTCAAACCACCGGATCGTCAGGAACTGGTTCTGAGAATCAAGGCACTCTTAAGAAGAGCCCGTATCACGGAAGATCGCCGGATCGAAATAGGGGATGCACTTCTGGATGCAGAAATGCATGCCGTATGGCATAAATCTGATCCCTCTGACCGTCAGCTGCTTCCACCCAGAGAATTTGATCTGCTCTATATGCTCCTGTCCTATCCCGATCAGACATTTACAAGACTCCAGCTTCTGGATGCTTTATGGGGTATGGATTCCGACAGCGATGAAAAAACTGTCAATGTCCATATCAACCGTCTTCGTAACCGGTTTGAAAACTGGCCTGAATTTGAGATTCAGACCATTCGTGGAATCGGCTACCGCGGCATACACAAAAAATGATTCCACAATGTCGCGTTCATTTTATTCACAGGAGTGTACAATATGACATCAGATCATTCTCAGATACATAAAATTCTGGAAACAGATAAAAAGTTCCTGAAACGCATCTGGTGGGCTGCCACCACATTCAGCCTCACCTTCTTTCTCTCCATGAACCTCGTCTTCATTATGGCGCTGATCTGCTCACTGGTTGCCATCCTTGGAATTCTGGGGGTCAGATGGGGGTGGATTCCTGCTGACTTCTGGCTCAATCCATCTTCCTGGATGATTGTTGCCTATGTGATCTGCATTGTTATTGCTATCAGCTTTGTTATCTCAACCCGCCTGCTTATTCTTAAACCCATACGGGAAATGGTAGATAAAATGACGCAACTGGCATCCGGTGACTTCTCCGTCAGAATTTCCAGTCAGCGCCGGATTGAGCCTGTTGAAGTGCGCAAATTTGCCAAAGCATTCAACACTGCTGCCGAAGAGCTTTCCAGTACGGAAATTCTGCGTAAGGATTTTATCCATAACTTTTCACATGAATTCAAAACACCGATCGTATCTATGAATGGCTTTGCAGACCTTTTGCTGGAAGAAAACCTTCCTGAAGAAGACCGCAGAGAATATTTGACGATCATCCGTGATGAATCCAAACGTCTTGCGAATCTTGCAACCAATATCCTGACTCTGAGCAAAATTGAATCCCAGACGATTCTGACAGATCAAACCATTTTCTCTCTTGACGAGCAGATCCGTCAGGCTATTCTGGTCACTGACCGGAAATGGTACAGCAAAAAGCTCGGCTTTTCCGCCGAGCTTCCCGAATATCAATACTGTGGAAATGCCTCACTGTTAAGTGAAGTATGGATTAATCTGTTGGATAATGCCGCCAAATTTTCACCCGAAAACGGCGGCATCAATATATCTCTTCGCACAGAAGAACATTATGTCATTGTATCCGTTGTCGATCATGGTCCCGGCATGTCTCAGAAAACACAGACATATATCTTCGACCAGTTCTATCAGGGAGATTCCTCCCATGCTGCAGAAGGAAACGGTCTGGGGCTTGCCATGGTGCAGAAGATCATCAACCTCCACCATGGTGAAATCCTTCTGGATTCTGCCCCCGGACGTGGTTCCTGCTTCACTGTAAAACTGCCGGTGAACCAGTTTCAGTGAATTCAACAGATTTTATCTGCCATCAGACTTCATTCATGCACTTCGTGTAAACCTTATCTACCCTTACGTCATTTCCATCTTTCACAAAATGGAAGAACTGCATGGCATCGCCTGTTGTCTGTATCTTTGTACTCAGATCTGTACTGACATATCTGTAATGTATCGCTGCCCAGTCTCCACTGATCAACATATTATCGAAATAGAGCTTCTGTACATCCGTCGTCTGATCCGCTTCCTTTACCGTTGCCTGATAGGTTGCCAGATTCTGCTGTGCATCACCATTATCGATTACAGCATCTGCTGTGTAGAAGTTACCGGTCTCTGCTGCCCATGCATCATAACCCTGATTCCAACTGTCAAAGTTTTCCAGAATTGCCTGCTGCATGGCATCTGCATTGTCACTGTCAGCCTTGGTAGGGTTCTTGACCGGATATTTTTCTGTAAGTTCTTCCGAATCCGGAATCTGATAATTCAAAAGTGCCTGATCGTTCTCCTGCTGCACCTTTTTCTCAGCATCCTGCTGGAACATACACATGGAATCATAGCTTGCATCTTTCGGACCTCCCCAGCCCTCTACTACTCTGGTTCCAAGTTTATCACCATAATCCTTAAATTCAACAAACTCCATAACGCTTCCCGGCTTGGACTTCCCCTGAACTGTTGTAATAATGTCATAATGAATTGCTGCCCAGTTATCACAGATTACCATATTGTTAAAATCACCCATCTGAATATTGATTTTACTCAGCGTTGCATTCATGGAAGCCTGATACTCGGGAAGTGTTAATCTCGCGCCATGAACATTATAAATAGAATCCTCTGTGTAAAGAATATCTCCCCATGCTGCCCATGCATCATAACCCCTGTTCCAGTTTTCAAACCCCGTCAGCAGTCTGTTCTCAATTTTTTCTCCCATCGAATCAGCAATCGGTGTTGCATTTACGATTTTAAACTTCTGTGCAAGCTCTTTGGTATTGTCATATGAATTCATAATATCAGCTGCGCCTGCGGAAGTAGATTCCGTTGATGCAGATGCCTGTGTGGAAGCTGTTGCAGCGGTTTCAACCTCATCTGCTGTTGCTGATGTCTGCATCGTGCCTGATAGCTCTGCTGTGCCGGATGTTCCTGCTGCTCCTGCACATCCTGTTGCCATAGTGCTGAATGCTGCTGTTGTTGCGAGTACTGCCAATGTTTTTCTTACGTTCTTTTTCATAATATTTTTCCTTTCAAAATAAATCTTTGTCTGTTCCTCTGGAACATAAACAGAATATCTTTGAAAGGTAATGTGAGTGTAACGTAACTCTAAAATCAAAATAAAAAGATGCTATACCGGTAACCGTACCGTAAAGGTGCTGCCACTGCCCGGTTCGCCTGAAGCCTCAATCGAACCACCGCTTAGTTCCGCAATTCTGTGTACAATGAACAGACCGATTCCATTACCGGTTACGCTGCTTCCTGATGTACTCTGATAATATCTGTCAAAAATATGCCGTATGGTTTCTGCATCCATTCCCATCCCGTTATCCGAAATTCTGACTTCAATCCGATCTGCATATGCCATTCCGCTGATTGCAATTATTCCTTTTTCCGGCGTAAATTTAACTGCATTGTTCAGCAGATTAATCCAGATTTGTTCTATCAGTTCTTTATTTCCGCAGAATTTCATCATGGGCAGATCAATTTCCGTTTTAATCTTTCTGTCATCTATCTGCGGCATCAACAGTATGATGCAGTGTCTGAGTTGTTCGCTCAGATCATAGGTTTCCCGGTCCGGCACGATCTGACATGCATCGAGTTTAGAGAGCAGCAGTGTTTTCTGTGCCAGTTCCGCAAGCCTTCCTGCCTCCTGTTCAATTACTCCCAGATACTTCATTCGTTCCGGATCTTCTATCCCCTCTCCTGTTCTGATCAGATACCTGGCAAATCCTTTAATTGAAGTAATCGGTGTCTTAAACTCATGCGTAAATTCATTACTGAAATTCTGCATATTTTCTTTACCGAGTTTAAGTTCCTTTACCATTCGATTGAAATTTTCATAAATGGCAGTATATTCATCCGCTTTATGCGTATCAATGGATACATCCATGTTTCCTGCTGCCACTGCGTCTATTGCATCCAATAACTTTCCCATCTTTCTGACCAGAGACCGACTTGTCAGAAAAGAACTTGCAATCATGATCAGCGTCATGGGCGGGATCAGCGCCAGCATCAGAATATCATGCCGATCATCAAGGGTATGGGAATAGGCGATGATGGATCCCAAAGATGCAACTGAACCGAACACAATCACAATTCCCTGTATCAGCATCCATTTAAACTGTCGAATATGAAATCGGCGTACCACAGCCTCATGTTCTGTTTTCATTGATCACCGCCTTATAACCCAGTCCACGTACTGCAACCAGTTCAAATTCACTGCAGTTTTCAAAACGGTTTCTCAGCCTGCTGATATGTGATTTTATCGTGTCATACTCTGCTTCTGAATCCATTCCCCAGATTTCATCCATCAATTGCTGCTTGGTAAAAATTTCTCCGGGATAAGACAGCATTTTATATAAAAGCGCAAACTCTTTAGCAGGCAGACTGACCCGCTGATCATTCCACATAGCTTCAAATGAATTCTGCTCCATTGAAAAATCACCGATCACAATTTTCTGTTCGTTGGAAATCTTTGCACGACGCAGCAATGCCTCAATTCTCCAGTTCAGTTCCTCATAATCAATCGGCTTTGTCATATAATCATCCACCCCACAGGCAAAACCTTCTTTTTTGTGTGCTGCCGTATTCATCGCCGTCAGAATAATCATCGGACGCATATCCTTGTTTTCCCGCAAAGTCCTGATCAGCTCATACCCGTTCATTTCAGGCATCTGAATATCCACGATCAGCAGGTCAACATACTTATGTGCAAGAACCTCCAATGCCTCCATCCCGTTTACCGCTTCCTCCACATGATACCTCTGTCCCAGTTCTGCCCGTGTCAGAAGTCTTACTGCATCATCATCCTCTACAACCAGTATATTTACCATGCCTGCGCTTCCCTTCATTTTATAACTTTTTTCCCTTTATATTTCTCTGTCTGTACAGCAATGATATCAATCTGTAAATACCATCCACAATCAGTACAGTACCGGTACTGATTGCATACCAGTACAGATCCTGTTCCGGCGCAATCATAATATAGCCTCCCATAAGGAAAA
The DNA here is from genome assembly GCA_017996845.1 of Butyrivibrio sp. Next base: position 35,438 of record JAGOGF010000005.1, on the reverse strand, counting down.
AGAAAAAAGCTTCCAGTCTGTCCGCGATTCTCCACCTGCTGCGAATCTTCTGCTTTTTGATCGAGCCTGCACTGCGCACTGCTTCCAGCATAAACAAAATCCCGAAAAGTCCGCTACCCAAAAGATAAAGTGCGCCTTCTTTGAACAGCACAAGTGAATAGACGCCTGCAAATATAATACATATATTAATGCGCATCCGTTCTGTCTGAATATCCCAGTGCGATCTGTAAAGTCTGTAAGTCGTCAGGATCAGCTCATAAAATACCGGAACTGCAAGCATTATTCCGATCAGCACTTCGATTCCTCTGTGCGGTACAATCCGAAAAATAATGCCGACTGCAATCTGAAGCAAAACCACCGCAAGTGCCTTTTTTTCCTGTCCGATCTTCTGGATCAGATTGTTCCAGAAACCTGATTCTTTGCCAAACAGTGCAGTCCTTGGAAATGCTGCTGCAACCTTTCTGGTGATATCTCCTGCCTGTAGAAGCTGAATCATAATATTTTCAAATCCGGAGAATCCGCTGGCCGTAATATCCGTAAGCGTTTTGGCACCGTCTGTTTCCATAGAGTCAAACAGCTTCGTGACAAACTGATCTCTTTCCTGCACACTGGCACTCTGCATCCAGCCATCCATCACATCCGATAACCAGACAGAAGCTGAATCATACCCCTCTACCCACCTGGGTTCTGCATAGTCAAACTGCCAGGACATCATACTGTGCTGCAGAATTCCCTTTGCGCTGCTGTCTATAATATGACTGTCCGCAAACTGCGGTGTAAAAAGCTTACCGATGACACAGTATGCGGGATGTGTCTGCGTGGTAAATTTCTGAATTCTGTCCAGAAGATGAACATCCATCACATCGCTGCAGATTCCCGGCCCATCATTGATATACACATGCTCCACCTGTAAGAGACATTTGTCAGATAGGGATGCCGCAGAAATCATTGCAAGATTTCCACCTTTACTATGACCTGCGATATAATATCGCTGTCCTTCCTGCATCGTTTCTTCCAGATACTCTACTGCTCTTTTCTGCGCATTGGTTCTGCGATAACTGGCCATGAAATCCTCACGCCATCCGATCAGCGAATCATCCGTCCCCCGGAACGCAATAAAGGAAATATCGGTCTCCAATACGAACCGCACGGCACAGAACTGTATTCTGGCAGCATCAAGCGTTTCTTCATAGTCCGTCACTGTAAGTGTCCCGAATCTTTCTGATCCTGCTGCTTCCCGGAAAAATTCTCTATACTCTTCCAGCATCGCTGCGTCACCTGCCATCCGGGCAGTCAGCACCCCTTTCTCGTCAAGCATCTGCACAATCTCTCTCAGCGTACGGCTCTGTTTCTTTTCCATTACAGGGCTCATATCCAGATAGGACAGTTCACAGAGTGCAATACTGTCTGCAAAATTGATCTGCCCATCCTGCATTCGTATATCTCCGCGCCACTTTACATAATCATATATATTTGACAATCGGTTTCCCTCCTGATTACAATTTATGTTCAGTATCATTTCATTATTTTCTATTGTATATTCTGATATCTGTATGTGCAATTTATAAAAATGCCAATTCATATATATCAGTCAATGTTTATTTTTGAATCATCCATGATAATACTATATGGTGCGTCGCTTCAATGGCACACTTGTCTGCAAAGCGTTTTCAGACTTCAAAGTGCTGAGCCGTAAGACAGAAAACCTACGCATTATACCCGTATGCCAGACGACATCAGCGCGGGCGTTATAATGATGAAAACTACAAAAAATATAGTAAGACTAAATTTTTATCTGATTTTACCTAAAAAATAATCCATTTCAGATTCATGACAAAAAAGACTTTTGGCTCAAGCTAAGCCAAAAGTCTTTTTTTATCGTATTCAATGATTCAAAAGCATTCAGATTCTTTGCAGTTATGCATCAAGACCCGCATGATACCCCTGATATACCGCATTTGTAATATTGCCCGGTCTTACGCAATCGCCGATTTCACGAACAACCGGAGCTGCATGAAACAAAGATTCAACATCTGCACGATTTGATCTCTGCCCAACCGCGCAAATAACAGATTCTCCCGGTACAAGCACTTCATTTCCGTCTGCATCTTTGCAAAGCAGGCCTTCTTTCGTAATCTCCATTCCCTGATATCCGGTATGTACTTCCACATATTGATCGATCATTTTCATCAATATCGGACGGTGACGGATATTTGCATCCGGTGCAAGTATGTCTCTCATTTCAACAAGATGAACTTTTTTGCCTTCCTGCGCAAGATGAATCGCACATTCACATCCTGCAAGGCCACCGCCTAACACAACAACGGTATCTTTTACTTTTTCTTTTTCCAGATAATAATTATTTACAACAACAACGTTGTCTCCCTCTATTCCCTTAAGTGGTGGAACGATCGGATTTGAGCCAACTGCCAGAATCATAACATCAGGATGCTCCTGTTCCGCATATTCAGCTGTTACTTCTGTGTTGCAGCGAATTTCAACACCCTCTGCAATTGCCTGTGCCTCTAATACGACCCCAAGCTCATACATCTCCCGTTTAAAGTCAATTGCCTGTTCACATTTCAGTATGCCGCCGACTTGATCGCTCTTTTCACACAGAACAACTTTGTGCCCTCTCTGCGCCGCCGTCACTGCCGCTTTTAATCCTGCAACACCGCCACCTACAACGAGCACATTTTTCTTTTTTCCTGCAGGCAGTACTTCCGTTCCTTCCACTTCTCTTCCGATCAATGGATTAACACTGCAGCGCCTTGTCTGTGTTGTCGGGCGTTCTGCCATACAGGCAAAACAGCGAAGACATTTTACAATTTTTTCATCCTCTCCTGCTACAACTTTTTGTGGCAGGAACGGATCAGCAAGTAATGCACGCCCCATATAGACAACATCTGCTTTTCCGGATGCAATAATTTCTTCCATCATTTCCGGATCATTCAACGCTCCGATTGTTGCAACCGGTTTTTTCACATGTTTTTTGATCTCTTCTGCAAGATACACATTCACACCGTGTTTGGCGAACATTGACGGATGTGTATGAAAGAATCCGAACTGATAGGATCCTGCAGATACGTGGATCAGATCTACATATTCCTCTACAGCCTGTGCAATCCTGACTCCTTCATCAAGGTCATAACCTCCTTCAAATAATTCTGACCCGCTCATACGAAACTCGATCGGAAACATCGGACCGACTGCTTTTCTGACAGCCTGAAGTACTTCGATTGTAAACCGCATTCTATTTTCGAAGCTTCCGCCGTACGCATCGGTTCTATGATTAAAATACGGTGACATGAACTGGTTGAGCAGCCATGTATGTCCCCCATGTACCATGATCATTTCAAATCCGGCACGCTTGGCAAGTTCTGCAGTCGAACCATATCTTGCAACAATATCTGCAATCTGTTCCTTTGTAAGTGCACTCACTTTCATGCCATCCGGCCGAACACCATCACTTGGCCCGTATTGTGTCAATGCCTGCTTTTTATTCTTATCTGCCATATAAGTCCCGGCATATTGTCCGGAATGGGAGAACTCGATGCTTGGAACAGCCCCATGTCTGCGGATGGCATCTGCACAGAATGTAAAGCTGGCAAGTGATCCTACTGTCTGCAGATCCAGATGAAGCATATGGGATCCATCTGTCTCCGGATGCACTACCAGTTCGCTCATTGTAACCGCAGCTGCGCCGCCTTTTGCTCTCAGTTCATAAAATGCTTTTGTACGTTCGCCGGGGACACAATCAGCATTAATATCCGTTGCTCCGATCGGAGAAGCGAACATACGGTTACGGAAAGTTACATTCCCCAATTTGATGGGTTCTGATAAATGTGGATATTTACGATTCATATTATTCCTTTCTTCCTGAAAATCATTTACTTCTTTTTGCCAGAAACCGGTAAATGAATGTAAGAACAATTCCTGCAATGCTTAAGATACAGCCGGTAATAAATGCGCTTGCATAAGAATGCTCCATACTAAACGTATTCCGCATGACTGTCGGTCCAAAATACCCTGCAATTGCAAGGCCAATAAACATGATTCCATAATTCACACTGTTATTTTTTCCACCAAACTGATCTGCCGTAAAGCCCGGATAGATTCCCATAAATGATCCAAAGCTCAAACCTACAGCCGATATACCGATATAGAACAATACCAGATCACCGGAATGCATGCTGTACAGGCAAAACAATCCTATCGCTGATAATGCTGCTGCAATCGTCAATATATTGATCCGGCCGATTTTATCTGACAACGTCCCTGCAACGATTCGTCCTGCTGCATTAAAGAATGCCAGCACAGAAACTGCAGTGCTCGCCATAACGGCTGTCATTCCTGCATGATTCATTGCTACTGCAGATGCCTGAGAAGTAATCATCATTCCGCAAAATGCACCGCATGCAAATAAAATGATCATGACATAGAATACCGGTGTCTGCAGCATTTCTTTCCAGTTCTTGTTCACTGCCGCTGCAGAATTAGACGTTGCCGGCGGCGTCCAGCCTTCCGGCACATAATTGTCCGGACACCGTTCCATAAGGAAAGAACATCCACAAACGATTATCAGAAATACTGCCCCAATAATCTTAAAAGCTGTTGCACCATCAGCGTTTCTGACAATTGCGGTTACGATCGGCGGAAGGATTACAGAACCAAGACCATATATTGCAGTTGTAATTCCTCCGATCAGACCTCTTTTATCCGGAAAGAACTTCATACAGGTACTGACTGTCGTTCCATATGTCATTCCAAGACCAAGACCAAAAACGATACCATATGTCACAATCAGAAATCCTACGCTTGTTGCAAAACCGGAAAGAATCATGCCTGCGCCGAACATCAGTCCGCCAATCAGTATGACTTTTCTGGGCCCGAATTTATCATTGAACCACCCACCTGTGATCATGGTAATCGGACCAACAGAATTCGCGATCGTGTATACGATTGCCAAATCTCCGATTGTCAATGTTGTCCCCGTGGCTGCACTCAGATCTCCTGCCATGGCATTTGCAAATACGCTCCATGCATAAATTGATCCCAGGCACAAATTGATCAGACAGCTTGCAACTAAAATGACCCACCTCTTTTTTGATACGTTCATAAAAATATCTCTCTTCTTATATTGTTAATAATATAACAATCAGATTATCATGTAATTTACGATATGTCAATATTTACATGTCACATTATAAATATTACACTTTTAGTAAAAATGTAATCGGTTTAATTGTTTTTGTGCTAAAATGTAGAAAATAAAAGTTACAATCTAAGAAGGAATTTTGTGCATGAGAACATTAAAATATGCGATTTTAGGGCTTTTAGCCCAACAGGATATGACCGGATATGAACTGATGAAACAGTTCGAATCAACACTTTGCGAATTCTGGTCAGCAAAACACAGCCAGATCTATCCGGAATTAAAAGTCCTGACAGAAGAAGGCGAAGTAGAATATAAGATCGAAATTTCCGGATCAGTATTGGAAAAAAAACTGTATTCCATTACTGATGCCGGAAAAGCCGATTTTCTGAACTGGCTTTCAAAAGATGTAAAAATTGGTCCCACACCAAAGAATGTTTTTCGCCTGAAAGTTTTTTTCTCCAATATGCTTGAATCCGAGCTTCGCATGCATCATCTTGAAAATCAGCTGGATCAGCACGAACAAAGGCTGGCACACCTGCAGGAAAATCAACAGAAATTTGCTTCCATCCCGGACTCATCTTCACCTGAATTTGGTGATTATCTTGTACTGATGGGTGCAATCATGCGGGAAGAGACTAATTGTGAATGGCTCAAAAAATGTATTCTTCTGTGCCGACAATAAAACTGCTATATGCCCTGATTTTATTCAAATGGGTATTTCAGTCCCCACTGCTTTCTTAAATCATCACATTGCATCAGTATCTGATTGCTCTTCTCCAATGTCATGACCGGCGAGGACTTTAATCCATTTCGCAGGCATTCATTTACATGCATGATCTCATACTGGTAGCCTTCATCTTCATATTCTGAATGGCTGCAGCTTACTTCTTCTTTTACAGTGTTTGTTACGCCGTCTATTGTTACTTTCATAACCGTCGGTTTCCAGAATGTCGGAACCTCGATATAACCTTTTGTCCCATAGATATATGCTGTATCAATCATGGTCGTCCGCACGCCGCTTGCCATGGATGCCAATTCGCCATTATCATATTTGGCGATATACATAGCCTGCTCATCCACCTGAATGTGATTCTCATCCGAATCAATTGCTGCAAACCCCTTTATAGAAACAGGTGCTTTATCAAATATCATGTCACAAAAATGCAGGTTATAAACACCTGTATCAAGCAGTCCTCCACCTGCCAGATTGGGATTTAGAAGTCTTCCTTCCAGCATACTGTCCGGTGTACGAAATGAGAATGCTACATTTACTGCACGTACTTCGCCAATACCATCTTCATTTATCAGATTTTTTATTTTCCTGATCAGAGGGAAAAAGCGCGTCCAGACAGCCTCCATTAAGAAAACATTGTTTTTCTTTGCGCAGTCCACCATTTCCTGCCAATCCCGGGCATTTACAGCAGCCGGCTTTTCTACCAGCACCGACTTCCCATGTTCCATCGCCATAACAGCAAGTTCTTTATGTGCCATGTGCGGTACCGGAATATATACAGCATCGATATCCTCACGCTGAGCCATTTCTTCATATGTGAGGACATCTTTTATCCCATATTTCCCGGCAGCTGCCAAAGCGCTTTGTGGTGTTCTGGATGCCACCGCCAGAATTTCCATATCATCCAATTGTCTGGCACCTTTGATCCAACGTTCAATAATATCTCCTGCTCCCATAAGACCCCATCTGATTTTGTTTTCCATATTCGTATTATTCCTTCCATTTTTTCTATGCGGAAATCACTTATTATTACATGTTAAAGCGCTTATATCTCCTTCATTATCCGCTAAGTAAGCATGATTGTCCATTTTAAAAAGCTTCCATTTTTTATAAATAAACCTGTTCCTATCCGGTATTACCAGCCTTAAACGGTAAAAAAAAGAAACATGCGTTTCACATGCTTCTTTTCTTCAGCATAATACTTTCAGGTTTTTCTTCTCAAAATCCACCTTTTCCCAGATTATACCATGCTAGAATTTGACTTCCGCATACCTCTCCATTTTCCCCAAAACCCAGTGCCTTGAACTTCTTCGTTTCACGCACTTTTTCAGACTCATAGGGATGTGCTGTCTTTGTATTCACTGCCGGATTGGAATGGAAGCTTTTAAGAAACGCCGCCACTTCTCTTATCATCTTTTTATATCCTTTTTCCGATGCTTTCCAATCCCAAACCTTTACAAACAGTTATCTTTTTCAGATCAGCTCATTTTCATCCTTTTTACCAGACATCCTTTCGATCAAATCACAGCTGACCGGATTCGAATTACTGTATCACGCAAACGGTAATACAGAATATCCTTCATTCCGTATTGCATATGCCCCGCAAGGTTCAGAATATTATCTGAAATGAAATCGTCCTTCTCTTCCAGTGCACAGAATATCCGGATATTTCATTCATCATTTCTTCAGACGTTTATTCTTATGGTTTCCTTTGCGCGCATTCCATATCATCACATCTGATTGCTACAATGCAATTATAAAATAGGCATATGTTTAACACAATGATACTGATAATATAAAATTTTATGCACAAATCCTTCCGTAAGCGTATTTTTGCACCTTTTTTTCTTCGATCCCTAAATATAGGATTTGATTAATTGATCAACATAACTTGAATCTGTTTGTCTGTCAAGCAATGGAATTCCCTGCTTCAAAACGACATTTTTCTGATGAAATGAAGCCTTATCCTCCTGATAAAGCACCCCGATCGGAATCCGTTCATCAAACTCCATGGCCTTCTGTATGGCAGAGATCTTATCATGACAGTCATAAGCTTCATCCAGCTCATAAACCCGCTGATTATACCAGGCAAAAGTATTGGTTTTATTAAAGCTTACACAGGGCTGCAGAATATCAACCAAAGCATATCCATTATATTCAATTGCCTGCTTCATTACTGCAACCAAATGCTCCTTATGTCCGGTAAAAGCACGCGCAACAAATCCCGCTCCGCACGCAATCGCAAGAAGAACCGGATTCAGTGGTTCATTGTTGTTTCCATCAACCTGGACCGGGGTTTTCAATCCCAACATGGAAGTAGGTGAAGCCTGCCCTTTTGTCAGTCCATAGATCTGATTGTCATGCACAAAGTGTGTAATATCAACATTTCGGCGAATATTGTGAATGAAATGGTTTCCGCCTTCTCCATAGGAATCCCCATCTCCGGTATCAACAATTACCGTCAGATTCTCATTTGCAATTTTGGCTGCCGCTGCTGCCGGAAGGGATCGCCCGTGAAGTCCGCAAAATGTATTTACGCTGATATACTGCGGCGTTTTCGCAGCCTGTCCGATACCTGCTGCAACCAATACGTCGGAAGGATCCTTACCAAGCTCTTCCAATGCGGATTTCAGACATTCCAGTATAACAAAATTTCCACATCCCGGACACCATGCCGTCTCATAGGTACAAAACGTCTCTGTATTCATCTGATTTCCCCCTTTCGAACCTGTTCGGCAATTTCTTCACCCGAAATCTGTCGTCCATCGTATCGCAGAATTTTACCATCACACAGAATTCCTGTTTCTTCACGGATCAGAGCTGCCAACTGTCCCGTAGCATTCTGCTCCACATCAATGATGCTGGTGGCTTGCGCTGCTTTTTCTCTGAGCAGTTTGGTCGGAAGCGGATAAATATCTCCAAATACAATTGCAGCATAGGTTCCAACCGTCTTATCCTGATTTAACAGTCGAACAGCTTCTTCCATTGCACCCCAGACAGAACCCCACCCGATTAAAAGTGTTTCAAAAGAACTGTCTCCCATAAACTCCGGTTCCTGCAGTTCCTGTTGCAGGCTTTCCAGTTTTTTCATACGCTTTTCCATCATCCTTATGCGTACTTCTGCTGATTCTGCGATCCGTCCGTGCTCATCATGTTCATCACTGTCACTTGATACAAGTTGTTCCGTTTTGCCCGGAATCAAACGAGGTGATATACCCTGTTCCATGTATTTATAACGAAGATACTCCCCTTCTCCGGTATATTCCGATTCAGGCACAAGCATCTGAATTTTCTCCGGGTCAAATGGTTTTGCGGTATAGGTCGCATCTCCGAGATACTGATCACTTAAAAGGATTACCGGAATCTGATATTTCTCAGCCATATTAAATGCCCGCATTGTCTGATAAAATGCATCAGAAGGATTACGCAGTGCAATCACCATACGCGGAAACTCTCCCTGCGATGCTGATATGACAAATTTCAGATCACTTTGCTCTGTTTTAGTCGGGAGTCCCGTTGCCGGACCAGGACGCTGGACATCGATTACAACAAGCGGAATTTCGGCCATACCGGAAAAACCAAGCGCCTCCACCATCAGAGAAAAGCCTCCTCCGGATGTGCCCGTCATTGCACGCGCCCCGGCATAGAAAGCACCAATTGCCATGTTGATTGCAGCAATTTCATCCTCTGCCTGCTCTACCACAATGCCAGCCCCATCAGCATGTTGTGCAATCGTCTCCATAACGACCGTAGAAGGAGACATCGGATAAGCCGAATAAAACCGAAGACCTGCCGCAATTGCTCCAAGCGCCACGGCACCGCTTCCTGAAATAAGCATCTGATCTGCCGCCGTTCCGTTCAAATGTATAAAACGGGTTTCAACAGACCGATATCCTTCTTCTGCTGCTTTCAGATTAATATCCAGAAACTGCTGTTTTACAAATGAAGCAAAAACAGTACCTGCATTTTCTATTGATTCTCCAAACAGTTTCAGGACAGCTCCGATTGCAATGCTTCCGGAAACGCGCGGATTTCCAAGTGTTTTAGCCATTTCATTCATATGTACAACAATAAATCTTGTATCAACGTCCTTTGCAATATTCTGATCACAGAGGATGAATCCGTTTTCTTTCAGTTGTTCCTTATGTATCTGTACCGTACTTTCATCAAGCGCAACAATACCATCGATCTGATTGCTGTGGGAATAGATCGGTTCAATTCCAAAGCGGATCAGATAAAAATTGTGGCCTCCACGCACCCGTGACATAAAATCCTTTGCTGTAAAAACATGATATCCGGATCGTTTCAGCAGCTTTTCAAGAATTGCAACTGTGGTGTCAACTCCCTGGCCTGCTGCTCCTCCAATCAATAGATTATACATGATGCCTCCCTTCCTGTTTCTTCGAAAAAAAAGAGATTCTGCAACAGCAGAATCTCTTTCATAATTAAAATTCAGTTTTCCACAAGCCATGCAGATTACAGTATGCATAAACAGTCCCTGTTTGCACTTCAGCAAACTTCATCTGTGGTTCTTCGCCCGGTTTGAGATATCTCAGATCAATTCTGTCATCTGTTACAAGTGCAATCCATTCAATATAATGCTCCGGGAGCATCGGGTGCAAGGTTGAACCAACGGTAACAACAATCTCGCCATTTTCTCTTGTAACCACCGGAACATGCTTTTCTTTCGCAGCATCCGTCGAATTTGCTACCAATGCAGTCATGGCATGCCCGCAGCAGGTAAGTGTTCCGCCGCCATTATTAATCAGAGCCACAAGATTCTTACATTCCTCACAACGATAAAAAACAGCACTGGACATTTTAGAGCCTCCTTTTCTATTCGCCGGCTATATCAGATATAACCGATCACCAAATGTTCCTACCTCTATATACGCCTAACCTGTTTCTGCACCGGAACTTCAATCCGGAAAAATGCATCCGTCTGAAAACTCCGCAGAGCAGGCTGCATCATCTGAATTGACATACTCTTCTCCAAAATCAAAATTCACCTTCCAAAGACCATGCAGATTGCAATATGCATATATCGTACCAGATTTCAGTTCAGAGAAACAGGCCTGCGGTTCCTGCCCCGGTTTCAAATATACCAGTTCCATCTTTCCATCAGAAACAAGAGCAATCCACTCAATATAATGTTCCGGAAGCATCGGATGTAAGACAGACCCAACCATCACCTTTATCTTTCCATCTTCTCTTGTAACAACCGGTATATGCTTTTCCACTGCCGCATCTGTTACGTTTGCTTCAAGCCTTGTCATTTCCTGTCCACAACAGGTCAGTGTTCCACCTCCATTATGGATCTGTGCAACAATATTCCCGCATTTCTCACAACGATAAAAAACAATTTCTGACATTTTCCTGTATCTCCTTTCCATTCAGAATTTGATATGAATATATACGCAAATACTCTCATATGTTCAATGAGAGTCAGCGATCACATTGATCCAATGAGAAAACGCATCCATAAATTCCTTTAAAAATTTTTGTGTCGATTCATTAACAAGTTCTCCCTCTTCATTCAAAAGTGCTTCCACGTTGCCAATATAAACCTCCGGCTGCTGAAGCAACAGAATATTCAAAAAGGACATCGGTTGACGCAGCTGCTGATTTGCGCCGAATCCGCCAAATCCGCCCGGAGATACACTGATCAGTGCTCCCGGTTTTCCATTCCAGATACTTTGTCCATATGGGCGCGACCCTACATCCAGCGCATTTTTTAATACAGCAGGCATGGAACGATTATATTCCGGTGTCACAAAAAGGAATCCATCCAGTGCTGCCGTTTCCTTACGAAAAGAGGCATAAGATTGCGGTGTCTGACCGTCATCATCATAATCCTGGTTATACAATGGAAGATTACCGATATCAATAAAACTGAATTCGAAATCTTCCGGTGCAAGTGCTGCAACTGCCTTTGCAATGGATCGACTGAACGAATCCCTGCGAAGACTTCCCACAAAAATGCCTATTTTTCTTGTCTTCATCTCTTATCCTCCTTCAAAAAATGTTTTTCTATTGCAACTCTATTTTTATATGATGTCCCTGTTACTCTGGTAATCAGACAGTGAAGCAGCTACCTAAAAAGGTATCAGCTATCTAAAAAAATAGCATGTCATGGATAATCCTCCCATTGTACAGGAATCATTAAATACGGTTAACTGATCTGCATCTTCTGATGCGCCAAGCACATATAACAAGGGTGCAAAATGATCCGGGGAATAAAATGCGAGTTCAGATGCATCTCCCGCTTTTTTATAATTCAGAACATTTTCATATTTTTTTTGTACAACATTTTCCTTAATATAGGAGTCAAACTCCTGTGCCCAGGGATACCCGCCATCCATCTCCCAGTCAATGCGTGAAAGATTATGCACTACATTTCCGCTTCCCATAATCATAACACCCTGATTTCGCAATTTACTGATCTCTCTGCCGATTGCAAACTGTGTCTGCACATCCGCATCTGCATCAACACTTATCTGATAAACCGGAATATCTGCCTGCGGGTACATACGACATAACACAGACCATGTACCATGATCAATTCCCCATGTCTGATCCGGTGTTACCTTTTGGCTGATCATCTGCATCGTCTCATGCGCCAGTTCCGGTGCCCCCGCAGGCTGATAAACAACCTGATACAGCGCCTCCGGAAAGCCATACATATCATAAATAACTTTGGGACTTACAGAATCATTTATCTTTGTACCATGTGTAAACCAATGCGCTGAAATGGAAAGGATCGCTTTGGGATGACCTATTTCCTTTGCAGTCTGAACCCACTTATCTGTATATTTATTTCTTTCTATTGCATTCATCGGAGATCCGTGTCCTATAAAAATTGCCGGCATTTTTTCAGTCATTCAGCCACTCTTCCTTCAAAATCATATACAGAAACGTCAATTATTATAGATTGTTAAAATGCAGATTTGTATAATATATAAATTATAAAACAGTAAATTTCTTTTGTATATGCACTTATCATAAAATATGTGTGAAATCAAAATGCAATCAATTATGCCGGCTTAGTGATTCGCAAAAAGCCTGCAGCAAAATGCTGCAGGCTCAAAAATTTTCTTATGCGCGTTCAAATACCGGTATATATTCAATCGGTGCATCAACCGACACGGTTGTATTTCCAGTAAAAGTCTCTCCCGTAGAAGTCAGTTTCCATGATCCTGCAGGAAGATAGACTTCTCTTCTGAATTCATTCAGGTGCAGGATCGGTGCTACAAGGTATCTGTCACCAAACATATACTGATCCTGGATATTCCAGCAGGTCTTATCTTCAGGGAACTCATAGAACATGGTACGGATCAGCGGAGAACCGTTTGTATGCGCTTCTTCATAAAGCTTTTTAATATAATCGTGCATACTGATACGGATATCATAGTATTTCTTCATGATCTGATAGTTATCTTCTCCATAGCTCCAGAGCTCGTTGGGCTGGCCTGTATGAAGGTATCCGCCGCCCCAGTCCCTGTCATCCAGTGCCGGAATGTTATAAGGGCCTCTGTCACCATGCATACGAAGTACAGCTGAAAATACAGCAAACTGGTACCAGCGGATCAGGAGCTGTCTGAAATCAGGATCATCGACATCATCTGTCATGAATCCCCCTATATCGGTTGTCCACCATGGAATTCCGGCAAGCCCCATATTCAGACCACACTGCAGCTGATCTGCAAAAGCTTCAAAGGTACTTGGAACATCCCCTGACCAGACCACGTTGCCATACTTCTGAGAGCCTGCCCATGCACAGCGCAGCAGATTCACAACCGGCTTATTTTCTTTACTCATTTCGTCGTAGAATACACGGCTGTACATCTGCGGGTACAAATTACTGATACGAAGTGCCGGCCCATCGCAATATCTGTAATTCTCGAAATCATATACGCCGTAATCCGGTTCAGAGTTATCCAGCCAAAATGCATCGATACCAAGATCATAATAATTTTTCTTGCACACTTCCCAGACATACTTACGTGTCTGCGGATTGAAAGGATCAATCTCAACACAGTCACCCTGATAATCATAGGTCTGCGCGGCCCCACGCTCAGTCTTGATCAGAAGTCCTTTTTCCATCATCGGCCAGAAGTTCTCACTCTTACGATCTACTGACGGCCATACTGATACGATCACCTTAATCCCCATTGCATGCAGTTCATCTACCATGGCTTTGGGATCAGGCCAATACTTTGTATCAAATTTCCAGTCACCCTGCACTGTCCAATGGAAAAAGTCAATCACGATCTGGTCGATCCGAATGCCTTCCTTTTGATACTGACGTGCCACACTCAGAACTTCATCCTGCGTTCTGTAACGCAGTTTGCACTGCCAGAGTCCCATCAGATCTTCCGGAAACATATCTGCATGACCGGTAACTGCTGTATAATTTGTCAGAATCTGCTTGGGTGAATCTGCAGCTGTGATCCAGTAATCCATTTCTCTGGTAGATCTCGCAATCCACTCGGTATAGTTCTTGCCAAATGTCACACGTCCGACTGCCGGATTATTCCACAAAAAACCATATCCCAATGAAGACACTGCAAAAGGAACCGATATCTGAGAATTGCGCTGTGCCAGTTCCAGTACACATCCTTTTAAATCCATATCATTTTGCTGATACTGTCCCATACCGAAAATCTTTTCATCCTTATTACTTTCAAATTTCAGATTCAAAGAATAATCCGTTCCTCCGATGATTCCTTTCCACTCACGATTCACTACCTTCAGGCAACGGCTTTCCCTGGAAATCGTACCATCATACATCCTGAAATATTCACGCAAAAATAATTTATCATCCTTAAAAAAGGATATAATCCCTGCAAAATTGATAACTGCTTTAATGTGACCGTTTGAAATGGAAGCGTATTCTTTCTGATCAATTGTTCCGTCACCGCACCAATGATCCTCTTTCTCAATTTTTATGACTGGGGTCATTTTTCCAACTTTTTCTGTCAGTGCCCAGTCGTTCTCACTGAATTTTCCCAGCATGGTACTGCGTACACGGAAAGAATCTCCGCCCCAGGCTTCAATTCTGCCCATTTCGCCGTTATGATAAAATACCAGTGCACCATTTTCTTCTGAAAATCTCATTTTTGTTCACATCCCTTTCTCTAAAGTGCAGCCACAAGCCACAGATTTAAGTTCTTCCAACTTAATCCGGAATACTTTGCTAAATCTTTTTATTCCGCATTTATATTTTAAAGTCATAACAAACCAGAATAATGATATAATACTCTATGTATCTATAAATTTCTCTGATAATACTACACTTTTTTGATGTTATCCTATGATTTTTGATAAAATGATGATAATGAGAAAATGAAGGATAAATGAAATATAACGGAGATCTGCCATGAATGAAAAAATAATTGCATCCATTGACAATAAAGAACAACGCCAGCACAGTTCCTCCCTGATCCCTTACAGTATCTATGAATGTAACATCCCAGATTCTTTTCCAAGCGTTCCCATGCACTGGCATAATGAATTTGAAATAGATTATGTCACCCGGGGAAAAGGAGATTTTATCTGTGGAGATGATCATTTCAGTGTACATACGGGAGACATCATCATGATGACACCAAATATGCTGCACGCTGCTTATCCTTCCTCTGGCAACAGCCTGTATTATATTGCCTTTGTATTCCATGCCAATATGCTTGGACTTGCCAGCAATGATCGCAGCAGTAATGATTGCATCCGCCCATTGATCAATGGCCAGCTGCACGTCAACACCAGATATAATACCAGCCATCCGGATTATCTGATTATTCGTTCTGTTACAGAGAAGATCATCAGTTGTGCACAGAAAAATAATTCCTATGATGACCTTTTATTAAAAAGTCTCCTGCTGCAGCTATACTGGTATTTTGAAAAAAATGATAACCTCTCTTCCATTCCAAAAGGTGATATCAGTTACTCTGCACTGATCCGTCCTGCACTGGAGCATATGACTTTTCGCTATATGGATTCCATTACAATTGAAGAACTTGCCGCGGAATGTTCCATCAGTTCCAGTCACTTCATGAATATTTTCAAAAAGGCAGTCGGATGCAGTGCAATTGAATTTCTGACTCATCTGCGCATCAAAGCTGCCTGTACGGCGCTGACCGAAACGACAGACGATATATCTGCCATCTGCTATAACTGCGGTTTTAACAACTTGTCCAATTTCAACAAGCATTTCAAGGAAATTACAGGAAGCGCACCGCGGGAATACCGTAAAAGATAAAAAATATATTCTGATCATATGCAACCTGCGCCGGTATCTTATTTGTATCAGGATAATTTTCCCTGTTTGTGGTACAATATAGTAAATTTCCTGCATTACATTTTGCTTTTTCTGTTTAAATTTTATGAGGTATTCATTTGAAAACAGCACAGGACCATAACCATACAACCTCCAAATATTATGACAGCTCCATTATGCAAAACAGTGTTCCGGTCAGAATGTTTATCTCATGCATTATTTCCTGTATGATCGGTGTCATTGCAATGGCATCCCTATCTTTGTATCTGCTGGCAGGGGTATTTCTCAGTATCATCCTTTGTACCGGCATCACCACTTTTTTGCTGTCCAGAGATAAAATATCCATTGATACTGCCTGTGCACTCCCGATGCTGATCTTATGCTTTGTCTATACTCCCATCAGCTGGTTTACCTTTCAGGGGCTGCTTGGCTGTACGCCTTATCTTTCAATTCTTTTTCTGACAATTATTACCCTGACCTATTATAATAAAATCCACAAAATTATGATTTTCTCGTATTCTCTGCTCTTGCTTGGTCTGATCATAAACTGGTTTTCAACCTGGAAAGACACCGCCCAAACCATGCAGGTTTTCAATATTCTTTTGGCATATCTGATCACTGCCGTACTAAATGTAGTTCTTGTCAGCGCTGTCAAAAACAAAAATATCCGAATTAACAGACAAATCCTTGATTTGTCGGAAAAAGATGAATTGACCGGTCTGTACAACCGCAGAACCATCCAGAAGACACTCCTTGCTCTGGAAGGCCGCTATCAAAAAGAAACGCGTGACTATGCAGCAATTATCATCGATCTGAATCAATTCAAAAAAATAAATGATCAGTATGGTCACCAGACCGGTGACTCTGTACTGGCATTCGTGGCCAGCTGTATCAGAAAAAGCATCTCTGCTGCAGAATACGCATTTCGTTTTGGCGGCGATGAGTTCCTTATTATTTTTTCCTGTGAAAATGAGAACTATGCCAAATGTCTGTGTGAAAAAATCAAGCAGGCAATCAATAATGATCAGGAATATACTTTTCATGTTGCGATCAGTTCAGGCTATGCGCTTCGATCAGGCTCACAGAATATTGATCATTTGCTTGAACAGGCCGATTTACATATGTATGAAGAAAAGAAACAAATCTGAATGAGCAAATAACACTTTTTTCTATGATTTATAGCGTTGTTTCAGCTCCTTTTCCGCCTTTTTTGCAGCAAGTCTGCCTGTCAGAATACAGACGGGCAATCCGCCCGGGCTGAAAGTCCACTGTCCACACTGCATTATATCTTTTATAGGTGTCCTTACTGATTCCTGAATTTTGCGAAAATGCTTTTCAGAAGGCATTATGCTGTTTGAAAAAGACCATCCTGTAATTGTTCCGTTTGCATTCCCACTTTTTGCAGCAAGTGTCATCGGCGTAGCGCACACGGAAAACCTTACACTTTTTGCAAATTCCGGTAAAATTGTATTTTCCAGAATCTGTATGATTTTATCTTTACAATAGTTTTTGTATGTTTCATATTCTCCGGCATCAGAAAATACCTTAACCAATGCATAATCCATCAAAGTGCTGATGATCACTCCTGTCTTGCCAACCGGCGCAAGCCCAGGATCACACAAGGATGGACAGGAAATCTCATATGTTGTCCTTTCCAGATAATTACCGAGCCATACCAGAAGCGCTTCTGTTTTTCCTTCCGCTGCGCTTTGCTTCCAGTCCGGCATTGTTGCAAGCCCTTCCTTGGATGGTGTATAAAAAGTATGCGTGCCGCAATGGTTTTCAAAAAATTCCCTGCTCAGATCGCTTCCGATGAAAAGAGACAGAATGGATTCTGCTCCCTGCGCCATCTCCGTAATCCGGCACTGTCTCCGAAACTTTTGTGAATAAGGTGGCTGTACAGCTTTACAGAACATTTTCTGATCGGCTGCCCAAATCAGTTTTTTATAGCAAATAACGGTATCATTTGAAAGAACAATTTCTCTTTTTTTCGGATATATTTTCAGAACGGCAGTATCTGTTATAATCTCCCCTGCTCTTTCGCAAATATAATCAGCAAGCTTATCCGCCAGTGTTCCTGTACCTCCAACCGGATAAAGATAATCCAGATACAGGCCAAAATAACTGAGTGCAAAAAATGTAGGTGTATTCTTAAAAAAATGCTGCGTGATCATATCAATCAATGCCGCATTATCAGTAAAATGACGCAAATATTGATCCACCGGCTCATTCAGACGTTCGATCCTGCCAATCGTCTTCTGATATCGAAACAGCCACGGAAAGATTGTTTTGCGCAGATACACTGGATCATGCATTTCCCTTTCTGATAGAAATAGCGGATTGTCAATACCATATAACACTTCCATGTAACCGAGAACCCGATTTATTTCCTTGATGATCTGCACAATTTCCGCTGCATTTTCCGGAAAAAGGTCTGTGAGCACAGCCGCATAATCTGAAAGATTCCGTAATGATTCAAAACGGATTCTTTTTTCTGCTATTCCGATTTCCACAGGATTATTTTGAAATGTAATATCAATACCAAGATCTTTCAACATGGGAAGCAGTATTCCGGAATTTTCAAATGCACGAATCCCACCGTCAAATGCAAACCCCTCGCACCAGAATGTATTTACCAGTCCGCCTGTTTTTTCATTTTTTTCTGCCAGAAGGGTACGTATCCCGCTGCGGCACAGATAGGCTGCACAGGTAAGTCCGGCAATTCCTCCTCCCGCAATGACCACGTCATATTCCGTTTTCATACAGAGCCCTCCGCAAGATAGAAAATAATTTTCCTGATCGGAATTACATTTTTTTCTGCTGCGGCATAGATACACTTTTGCTCATAGTATGCAAGCAGGTCCTGGTCAACCGGAGATCGCAGCCAGCATTTTCTGGCTCCTGCAAAATTTCCGACTGCGACACGACGCAGTATTCCCCGAATATCTGCACCTTTCCCACCTGTACAGGCCGGATGCTCACAAAGGCGGCAGCGCATGGCCTGCTGCATGATCTCTTTCTCATGACCTGAATATGCAGCATATAACTGATCTTTTGTGAATGGCTTGTCAATAATTTTGACATAGTTGGTCATATTGCTATGATAATTATATGGTTCCAACCCGATTTTTTTGAGCAACACATTTGCAGCTGTAAGGCCTGATGTTGTTACAGTAGGCGTTCCTGTTCCCATCACCGTGGATTCTCCACAGCAAAAAAGATTATCCCATTCCGTTCTGGTATGAAGCCTGTGAAACAGATGCTGTCCCATCATCTGCTTCGGTCCTGCAACTGCCCCTCCGTTTTTCATGGTGTATCTTTCGATTGTTTCAGGTGTTGCCATTTCTGCATAACGAATCGACTGTGCAAATCCCGGAAATCTTTTTTCCAGAACTGCGATCAGTCTTTTCTGCTCCTTGTTCTTCATTTCCGCATATTTTGGGGAATCAGCCGCATTCCACACCTGAAACGTTGGTCCTATGGCTACCACTGTATGCTCATCTTCTGCACATAAGGTTCTGTCATCCATACTGAGTATATATGCTGTAACTTCACTTTCATCCAGCCGATCCGGATTGCCGACCAGCATTTCGATCGATGCCGTATCTTCCGGAATAATGTTTCTATCAACAACTGCATAGAGTATCACACTGGGATAAGTCGGCTTCATCTGCTTTGCCCACTCTCTTTTTGCAGCACTCGTGCAGGAAGAAGGTATGAGCTTACCATACAAATTCCAAACTGTACCGGAATAAATGATATAAGGCGCTTTTATGATCGCTCCGTCTTGCATCTGTACCCCTGAAGGTTTTCCATTTTCATAGATCAGAGATGTCACTTCCTGTTCCAGAAGCATGTCCCCTTCATTTTCTTCTATTACTTTTTCAAGCTTGCCCGGCAGAAAGAGCGTAGACCCTGCCGGATAGTAACTGCCTCCCACATGGTTATCCACAAACATCACTGCAGCCAGTATCGCAGGTGCTTCTTTTACCGTCGCATAACAATACGTCGATGTCAGTTTGTCAAAAAAATGAAAGATCTCGGGATCTTTGAAATATTTTTGCAGCAATGTTTCTGCGTTAATAAACAGATCATGCAAAAATAATGCATATGAGACCGGATGTCTGCACATACTCCTGAACGCAGCCTTCTGATCTGTTTCATCGGCAGTTGTATAACTTGGGTTTTCAACCATAACATGCTGATATATTTTCTGCATATCATGGTAAAAAAGATGTATATTGCTTTTTTCCGCCGGAAAAACAGCTGCCAGTTCATCAGCAAATTTATCTACATCATTCCAGAATGGGATCCGTTTTCCCGCATAATTCACACAATACAACAGATCATGCTGAATCACATCAATCGGTTCTTCCAGACAATTGAAAACAAAACGATGCGCATTAAAACCTTTTTCACCAAAACCATATAACATGGCAGCCCCCACATCAAAAGTTACGGAACCGCGCTTAAAGATCCCACAGGATCCTCCCGGGTTATACCCTTTATCGATCACCGCTACTTTCAGATGCCGTTTAGCCAAAAGACTCGCTGCTGTTAGTCCTGATAACCCTCCGCCAATAATGATTGCATCATATCCCATACTGATTCCCCCTCAGGTTCTCAGATCACATCCCCGCTATTCTGTTCTTCCTCCATTATATGAAGTCCGGAGCTCTCGTTTGCAACATGTTTATCATCGCAAACAGCTGCATATTCAAAAAACAGATCAGAATTATTATAACATACCAAAATCAGGATTTGACTTTTGTTTCTCTTTTATCCAATTTCTATCTTTAAATATATTATTTAAAACAGTCTATTATTGTATTTTTTCCAGTATATATTTTTTTCTTGAAGCAGCGCTGAAAGCATGATATTCTATATTCAGTAGTGTTACATCGTTCCCTTACCATTGTTATTCTTTTGTGGATTTAACAATATTTGTACAGGGGTTCGGGTTAACACTTTTTTTATATTTTTTTATAGAAAGATTCGGGGATAGATAGTAGCAGAAAACAATAGGAGGGCATCGGAAATGAGTATAAAAAAGAGGTTATTGGCCACACTGGGGATCCTGTTTCTGATTATGATCGGTATCAGTGTGTTTTCCGTATTTATGCTGAATCTGGTAAACCAGCAGTCTACGGTAATTGCAGCAGAGTTGATCCCAGACCTGAACAGTGCGCAGGACTTAAATTTTGATGTTGCACGTTACAGAAGTACGGAGTTCAAACACATTGTTTTAACAACGGATAAAGATATGACTGATGCAGAAACACAGATGGACAACTATCAGAAGCTGGTTGATGAAAAACTGCAGACAATCAAATCCGAAGAAGATCCCGGCATTGACGAGGCAATTGCCAAATGGGAAAAATATAAAACTTTACACACACAGTTCATAACGATGAGCCGCAATCTGGATTCTGATGGTGCCATCAAACTGATGATGGGCGATATGAAACCACTCTATGACGCATTGTCCAAATACGCACAGGACCGTGTGGACAGTGAAAATCTGAATATTCAGAATGCAAGTAAAGCAGGTGACATACAATATCTACAATCCCTCTATATTCTGATCATCACTTCCACAATTGCAATCGGAATCGGAATCTTTATGGGCACTGTACTTCTGCGCGCAATCATGAAGCCTCTGAAAAAATTTCAGGATGAACTTACGATTCTGGCTGCAAACGGAGGCGATCTGACCAAGACGATTGATGTAACAAGCAAAGATGAAATGGGCGATATGGCTAGTGCGCTGAATCGGTTTCTGCAAAATCTCAGGGAGATCATTTCTGAAGTCAATCAGAATGCGGATGCCGTAATGGAAAGTTCCGTATTTGTAAAAGATCAGATGACATCTCTGAGCGGCGACCTGAGTGATTCCTCTGCCACAACAGAAGAACTGTCTGCCAGCATGGAAGAAACCTCAGCTTCTGCACAGCAGATCAGCAGTTCTTCCACAGAACTTGTGGAAGCTGTTTCTTCTCTTGCAGAAAGAGCCGCAGCTGGCGCCAATATGGTTAATGATATCAGCAAAAGAGCTTCCGAGCTCAAATACAGTGCTACCAATTCCAGAAGTGTTGCAGTCGGAACCTATGAAGACTCCAAACAAAAACTGGAACTTGCAATCAAACGCTCCGAAGCAATTGAAGAAATCAATCACTTGTCCAACAGTATCATGGAGATATCAAATCAGACCAATCTGCTTGCCCTGAATGCCTCCATTGAAGCTGCCAGAGCCGGTGACTCAGGTAAAGGCTTTGCGGTTGTTGCCAGCGAAATCGGAAGCCTTGCTGACAATTCGAAGTCAACGGTAACGGAGATTCAGAAGATTACCAAAGATGTAGTCGATGCAGTACGGGATCTTTCACAGGGTACCACCAGCCTGATTGAATTTATGGACAAGACTGTAATCGGTGATTATAACAGTTTTGTAAATGTAGGAGAAGCGTATGGAAAAGATGCCGGTTTTGTGGATGAACTGGTAAGTGAAATCAGTGCTACCTCACAGGAA
This sequence comes from Butyrivibrio sp., assembly GCA_017996845.1. Next base: position 12,745 of record JAGOGF010000005.1, on the reverse strand, counting down.
CTGACTGCTACCATTGAAGGCATCATGCGTACCATTGAAGATGTTTCACAGGCGATGACGCAGGGCGCAACAGGGACACAGGATGTTGCATCCCAGGTTACCAAAATCGCGCAGATTGCGGAAGAAGTTGAATCACATTCTACGAGCAGTCAGGAGAAAGCACAGAAACTGAAGGATACGGTCGGAAAGTTTACCGTTTAACTGTTTCAAATCACAAAAAGAGCATGCTTTAATTTCTTGTTGCATGCTCTTTCTTTATGTTATCTTATTTAATTCTTTAAATCAGCTCAGTTTTCTTTCTTTTTGGATAAAACATCAAATATTACTGCTGCAAGAAGTACACTTCCCTTTACAACTTTCTGCCAGTTGGCATCTACACCCATGATCGACATGCCCAGGTTCAGAACACCCATCAGTACTGCTCCGATCATAACACCGCCAACCGTTCCGATTCCGCCATATGCAGATGCACCACCAATGAAGCAGGATCCGATAGCATCCATTTCATAATTGGTTCCGGCTGTAGGATTTGCAGAATTCAGTCTTGCCATGACAACAAGTGCTGTTACTGCAGAAAGAAATGCCATATTAACATAAGCAAAGAAATATACGCGCTTGGTATTGATTCCTGACAGTCTGGTTGCTTTCTCATTTCCACCGACTGCATACAAATGCCTTCCAATCGTTGTTTTGGATGTCAGATAAGCATAAATGCTGACAATTACAACAACCCAGATCAGGATAACCGGTAATCCTTTGTAATAGGCCAGTTTGATCATAAAAAACAGAACGATGGCGCAAAGGATTAAAGTTTTTACCACATCACCTATCAGTGGATCATTTTCATATCCTTTCTGCTTCTTCATTATTCTGGTTCGAATCTTCATAACTGCAATTCCGACACAGACAAGGATTCCTACAATTATACAGGTATAATTGATTTTGCTGCTGCCAGAAAAATCAGGGACATAACTGTTGAACATATTGAGAAATTTATCCGGCATAGGAGCAATGGTAAGCCCTTGCAATACAACATTGGAAAGGCCTCTCCAAGTCAGCATTCCGGCAAGCGTTGTAATAAAAGGCGGAACTTTCAGATAAGCAATCAGAAATCCCTGCCAGACACCAATCAGCAGACCAGTCAGCAGCATTACAACAATTGCTACCGGAATCGGTACTTTCTGATTGACCATCAGCGTTGCTCCGACTGCACCGACAAGGCATACAATAGACCCCACTGAAAGATCAATGTTACCTCCTGTCAGAATACACATCAGCATACCCGTTGCCAGAATAAAAACATATGCATTCTGTGCAATGAGGTTATTTACATTCTGCGCATACAGAAGTTTCCCTCCTGTTGCTATGGTAAAGAAAATAATAACAGCAACAGTAGCAAAAGCCATTACATATTTTGTAAGTGAACTTTTCAGACTCATATTTTCATCTCCTCCGTTTCATGAGTATCTGCTGTCTCTGTCATTTCCTTATCCGGGTTCTGACTGTTCTTTGTCAGCAGTATCCTGGACATGATCAGTTCCTGCGAAGCTTCTTCCGCACTGACTTCACCGACCATTCTCCCATCATTCATAATATAGATCCGGTCACTCATCCCCAGTACTTCCGGTAATTCTGACGATACCATGATTACCGACTTTCCTTCTGCAACCAGATTATTGATAATACAGTAAATTTCATATTTCGCACCAACATCAATTCCTCTTGTCGGCTCATCCAGTATCAGTACCTCAGGATTGGCGAACATCCACTTTGCAAGAAGAATCTTCTGCTGATTTCCGCCGGACAGATTCCCTACTTTCTGCATGACTGACGGACATTTTGTCCTGAGTTTCTCCACATACTGTTTTGAAACATTTTCTTCCAGACTGTGGTCGATTACCTTAAACCGATTGCTGACTCCTTCCAGATTGGCAAGTGTTGTATTGACTGTAATCGGATTGGACAGAATAAGTCCATTGCCTTTTCTGTCTTCAGTCACATATGCCAGCTTATGTGCAATTGCATCGCTGACTGTTTTCAGTTCGACTTTACTGCCATTTATATATAGTTCACCGGAAATATTACTTCCATAGGATTTTCCGAAGATACTCATCATCAGTTCCGTACGTCCGGCACCCATCAGTCCCGCAATTCCTACAACTTCCCCTTTTCTCACCTTAAAGGAAACATTGTCCACCACTTTTCTATCTGAATAAACAGGGTGATAACATGTCCAGTTTTTTACTTCCAGACTGACATCCCCGATTTTTTTCTCTGTTCGTTTGGGGAACCTGTCTGTCAGTTCACGTCCTACCATTCCTCTGATGATCCGTCCATCCGAAATATCATCTATTCCTTTACTGAGCGACTCAATCGTTGCACCATCACGCAGAATCGTAATCGTATCCGCCACATAAGATATTTCATTAATCTTGTGTGAAATAATAATAGATGTCATTCCATCCTTTTTAAACTGAAGCAGAAGATCCAGAAGTGCTTTGGAATCCTCTTCATTCAGGGATGACGTTGGTTCATCGAGTATGAGCAGCTTTGCTTTTTTGGCAAGGGCTTTGGCAATTTCCACCATCTGCTGTTTCCCGGTTCCGATATTCTTTACCAAAGTTCTGGAAGATTCCTTCAGCCCTACCTGTTTCAAATACTGATCGGCAAGTCCGTAGGTCTCATCCCAGTCAATTGCTGCGCTGTTTCCTCTCTCATTGCCAAGAAACATATTTTCACCAATTGTCATATACGGAATTAAAGCAAGTTCCTGATGAATAATTACAATCCCCTTTTTTTCACTGTCCCGGATGTCTGCAAATTTGCATTCCTGACCATCATAAATGATGTCTCCCTCATAGGATCCAAAAGGATACACTCCGCTTAAAACATTCATCAGTGTGCTTTTCCCTGCTCCGTTTTCACCGACCAGTGCATGGATTTCTCCTTCACTTACGACGAAGTTGACATCATCCAGTGCCTTTACTCCCGGGAATGTTTTGGTAATATGCTTCATTTCCAGCAGATTTTTTGCCAATTTTATTCCCTCCTTCTTTTTCAAGTCTGTCTCCAAAAGAACGGGGCGGGATTATCCTTCCCGCCCTGTCAGTGTTCCGTTTCCGTTACTGCAGATCTGCCTCAGTATAATAGCCGGAATCAATCAGCAGTTTCTTATAATTGTCCTTATCCGCAAATTCAGGTTCGCACAGATAGGTAGGAACGATTCCTTTTCCATTGTTATAGGACTTTGTATCATTTACATCAACGGTTGAACCGCTCATGATCTCACCAACCATCTTTACTACCTGCTGCGCAAGCTGACGGGTATCCTTGAAGATTGACATTGACTGTTTGCCTGCGATCATATTCTTTACATTTGCAATATCGCAATCCTGACCTGTAATGATTGGCCATTTGCCGTTATAGGAACTTCCCAGCGCATTTTCAACGCCAAGTGCGGTTGAATCGTTGGAGCAAAGTACCGCATCAATGTTGCTTCCATCTGAATAGAAGGACGATACAATGTTCTCCATTCTGGACTGTGCGGTCTCGGTAGACCAGTTTGCAGTGGCAACCTTTGCAAAATCAACATCTCCTGACTTTACAACCAGTTTCCCGGAGTCAATATACGGCTTGAGCAGATCCATTGCTCCGTTATAGAAGAATGTTGCGTTATTATCTGCAGGATCACCTGTAAATATTTCAAGATTAAACGGTCCTGCGGCATTCTTAAGATCCAGCTTATCGATAATATACTGTCCCTGCTTCGTTCCAACCATATAATTATCAAATGTTGCATAGTAATTTACAGCATCTGTATCCATGATCAGACGGTCATATGCAATTACCGGTACATTCTGTGATTTTGCTTCAGCCAGCACGGTACCAAGTGATGAACCATCAATGGATGCAATAACGAGCACCTGATCCCCATTTGCGATCATATTCTCAATTTGAGAAACCTGTGTTGAAACATCATTATTGGCATATTGCAAATCAACTGTATATCCTGCCGCTTCCAGCTGCTCCTTCATATTGGATCCATCCTGATTCCATCTCTGAAGGTCTTTTGTAGGCATTGCAACACCTACCTTACCACCTTTTCCAGCCGCTGATGCCGCCGGTGCTGCTGCAGTTGATGTTGCTGCTACAGCCTGGGTCGTTTCTTTCGATGCTGTACTTCCTGAGGAAGTGCTTCCACACCCTGCAACCATAGCTGAAATCATGGTGCATCCGAGAATGATACTGAGAAATTTTTTCTTCATATTACCCTCCCATTTTGTGTTATTGTTTTAGCAGCCCTCTGCTGCTTCAATTATTCTTACATGGAAAAGCATAGCATACACCTTGCACATCAAAAACAGGAAATGCTTGCTTATATTTATGCATTATCCATAAAATTTGAAGTCAATAAATTACAGTTAGCATTTTTTTGTGCAATAAAAAAGAGGCAGGCAAAAAACTCCTGTCTCCTTATGGGGTACTCTTTCTGATGCATAAATTACTGCACTGCTTTTTTCATTTTCTATAAACATCCTCACGCAGATGAAAACCACTGTCAATGATCACACTGTCCAGATTATCCTTCTCTGCCCTGACCGGTTCGATGCTGACATAAGGGATACTGGAGGTTCCATCACTCATTCCCTGCACATTCGGAATCTGCTGTCCGTTGATCAGATAAATGGTATCCTGGGCCGCCAGTTTTGCAAGCTGCTCAATTGGTTTGTATACCGTCATCGTCTGCGTACCATCAGCAATTCTCTGGCAGGCATCCAGATCTGCATCCTGTCCCACCACTACGACTTTCCCTGCTCTGCGTCTTTCTGCAAGTGCCTTTACTGCCTGTCCTGCAAGCGAATCATTTCCGCACATAATTGCATCTGCCTGATCAAGTTCTTCCACATGGTCATTTAAATATTGAAATGCCTCTTCACCAACCCACCCGCTGCAATTGGTCTCTCCTATTACCTTTATATTGGAATCCAGTGATTCATCAAATCCCTGATTGACAACCTTGACATTATTATCTTCCTCGGGGCCGTTTATCTTAATCACCTTCCCGCCATTTGGAAGTTTCTGATTAATTGTCTGCGCCATCAGCTCTCCTACACGCTCATTATCAAATGATACGAAAAGATCCACCCCCGAATCAACCAGGATCCTATCATAGGCTATGACGCGTATCCCTGCTTTATGCGCCTTTTCCACCTCTGCCTTTAGTGCTGAGCAGTTTACTGCCACAACTACGATTGCGTCCATTTTTTTCTGAATGAAATATTCAATTATTTTTTTCTGCTCATTTACATCACCATTTGCACACTGTACATTGACATCCGCTCCAAGCGAACCAGCAGTTGCCACAAAAACATCTCTGTCCCTTTGCCATCTTTCTATTACAAACGAGTCAAAAACCATACCAATCTGTGGGCGTGTTGATGTCTGTACTGCGGCAGGTGTCTCCGCTGCAATATTTACGGCTCCGCATGCTGTTATGAAAACCGCCATCAAAACCATCCCGGCAAAACTGATTACCTTTTTCATTTATGCCCCTTTATTCTGAACAATGAAGATTTTCTCCCACTCAGTCATTATCTGCATTATAATGATTCATATCGGTCTTTACGGTATAAGAACTGTGAAAGTGCGGAAAATAAGATGAAAAAAAACAAATTAAGCAGTCAGTTTAATCATAGACCCGGTTCATCCTTTTTTGCAATCCTCATTATGATTCTTCTGGCACTGATCTTTACCATTTGTATACTCCTGCAGTTCAGATATCAGATTCGGGATCTGAAGGCAACACAAAAAAACAGTCATACACTGCAACACCATTTTGTATATATTGCCAGTGACTATAATAGTCCCTATTCCGAGTCCATCTATGCAGTTGCAAAAAAGCAGGGTGCCGCTACCGGCGATTATGTCGAATTTATGGGCCGTAATCTGGATGTCCCCTATACAAAATATCAACTGATGGATATTGCCATCGATTCCAAAGCTGACGGAATTATTGTTGAAGGCGATGAAACAGAAGCTCTTACCAAACAGATTTATATTGCAACTCAGAAAGGAATTCCGGTTGTCACAGTCGGTACCGACTGTACCGGAAGTGCCAGAAAAAGCTATATCGGTCTGTCCTATTATTCACTTGGACAGGAATATGGTCAGCAGGTAATTCGTCTGGTCCGGAACACCCCACAGAATGTCCTGATTCTGATGAGTCCCAATACGATTGGCACAGGCCAGAACCTTATTTTTTCAGGAATTCGGGATGTGATCGTACAAAGCGGGAATGCCAGAAATTTTCAACTTTCTTCCATGGCTACAGGTGATGGTTCCATGTTTTCCGCGGAAGAATCCATCAGTGATATTTTTTCCGGACAAAACAGTTCCAAGATGCCGGATATCATTGTATGCCTTGATGAAACCAACACAACCTGCGCCTGTCAGGCTGTCGTTGACTATAATCAGGTCGGAAATGTCAGTATTCTGGGAAATTATTCCAACAGTACCATACTCAATGCCATCTCCAAAAACATTCTTACCTGCTCCATTACCGTTGACACACAGAAAATGGGAAAAGACTGCATCAACTGTCTCAATGAATATCTTTCCTCCGGATTCGTATCTCAGTTTGCACCCATCAGCCCACAGCTGATCACCGCAGATAATGTCAGCAGCTATCTGCCTTCCACAAGTGAGGCATCTGATGAAAACAATTAGCAGCTTTTCACTCCAAAAAAAACTGATCATGGTTTTTTTACTTACCTCAGTTACTATTTCCATTACCAATTTTTTTCTTTTCCTGAATCTGAATTCGGCACTTCGAAAAATAGATTCTCTCTACATGAGCAATGTGGAGATCAACACCTTATCCGATACTCTTACGCACCTGCAGGAGAGCCTCAAGGATTTTCTGGATACCAGAAGTACCGGTGCACTGGAAAACTATTTCAGATATGAGCAGTCTTATCAGAATCAGCTGGATAGTCTGAATGAAAAAGTAAATGATAATGATATGGATATGATGGAAAAAAATATTCGTTCACTCTCCACTACCTATCTGTCTACTGCAGATGCCACCATGCAGGCCAAACGTGGGCGTAATATTGAAAAATACCGTTCTTCCTATGCGGATGCAACACGGATCTTCGGTTATATTAACACCTATATTTACAGTCTTAATAACACAGAATTCAAATATAACGCTGACAATTACAATACCCTCCGCAATTCATTCCGCACGCTTGAACTGGTATCTTTTCTGATTCTGATCATGGTCACGTTGGTCAATCTGGTTCTGATTGCCTTCCTGACACGTACCATCACTGAACCTCTGCACCAGCTGGCACAAAACGCCAATCAGATCAGTTCCGGAAATTTTGATGTGCCTATGCTGCAGGTGGATTCCACTGACGAAATCGGTATCGTAAGCAGCGCCTTCAATCAAATGGTCATCAGTATCCGCGGATATATTGACCGGATAAAAAGCAGTATGGAACATGAAAATCAGATGCGTGAAAAAGAACTTCGGATGGATTCCAGTCTCAAGGAAGCGGAACTGAAATATCTGCAGGCCCAGGTCAATCCGCATTTTCTGTTCAATACACTCAATGCAGGAGCCCAGCTTGCTATGATGGAAGATGCCAACATAACCTATGATTATATTCAAAATGTTGCTTCTTTCTTCCGTTATAAAATAAATCGTGATAAACAAGTCTCTACCCTGAAAGAGGAAATTGCACTTGTCGATAACTATATGTATATCATCAATGTCCGGTTTGCAGGAGAAATTCATTATAATAAAATTGTTGATGATGATCTGACATGCATTTATGTGCCAAGTATGATATTACAGCCGCTTGTGGAAAATTCCATCAATCACGGTCTTCGCGACATTACCTGGGAACGGAAACTTCTGTTGTCTGTATATCGGGTCGGGCAGGAGGTATGTGTCAGTATCAAAGACAATGGACGTGGTATTCCTGCTGAGCAGGTCACAAAATTATTAAACGGTCATCCCGAGATTAATCCAAACGAAAGCGGAAATGGGGTCGGGCTGATGAATGTAGTTGAAAGACTGCGCATTTTCTATAATTGCACAGAAGTATTTGATATCAACAGCGGAGATCTGAATAAAGGAACCGAAATCATATTATATCTGCCGCTCCAGGGAGGAAAAGAACATCATGTATAAGATTTTGCTTGCTGACGATGAGGGAATTGCAATTGAATCCCTGACGTATATCATTGAAAAAGATTTTCCGGGAAAGTGCGACCTGCGATCTGCCAAGACCGGCAGGAGCGTCATCGAGCTTGCAGAAACCTGGCATCCCGATGTTGCTGTCATGGATATTCAGATGCCGGGCATTAACGGAATTGATGCCATGAAAAAAATAAAAGATCTGTGTCCGACCACTCTTTTTATTGTTGTAACTGCCTACGATAAATTCGACTATGCAAAAGAATCGATCAGTCTGGGTGTCATCAGTTATCAGACAAAGCCGCTTGACAGAAAGAAATTCACGGATGCGCTTCAGTCTGCACTTACGCAGATTGACAAAATAAAGGAACGGCGCAGCAATGATCTGAAGGTACTTGAAAAACTGGAAACGGTCATTCCTGTTATTGAAAGCGGTATGATCTACTCTATCCTGTTTCAGGATAATTTTGAGACCGATATCGCCAATTATAAAAACCTTCTGGATATTCCGCAGACGCATGGCTATATGATGGTGATTGAATGTGGGGAAGCGTCTGAAATTCCGGAGCATTCCGGCAAAACTTCTCTCGAAAATACGATTGGCACAGGATTCCGGATTCAAAATTATTATCAGAATATCCGTATCCGGGAAAAGAGTTTCCACAAAAAAGCTGTAATCGGTCCGATCATGTCCAATAAGATCATTGTCTTCGTCCCCTATGATGAAATAATGTTATCCTATAATGACCGCATTCACATTATCGATCAGGCGCGTGATCTGATCGGCCAGCTCGAAGCAGGTACCGATGTCATTTTCCGGATCGGAATTGGCTCCGTCAAACCGTTGAATGACATGAAAGCTTCTTACCGGGAAGCGCTTAATTCCCTGAAAGAAGGCAATAACAACGTTTCTCACGCAGACGATCTTCCGGTTGCCTGTTCTTATGAGCAGGATTATCCGATTGAACTGGAAAAACTGATCTTTGACAGCATCGCCAAGGGAGACATCAATACTACGATGGAAGCCTCAGACCATTTTTTCAGGTGGATGGAGGAAAGTCATGGCAACGATCTGCAGGGAATTCGTATCAAATCCATCGAATTCATTTTGTGGGCAGAGCATATCGCCTATGAAAACGGAGCAATGGGTCTCTATCATTTTGATTCCAGGGATGATTATCTTGATATCGTTTCCGGAATCACAGATCTGCATATACTGCGAAAGTGGTTTATCCAGAAAATCTCCGATGCCTGCAGCAGTGTAGAATCCAAAAGAGAAAAGCAGACCAGCTGTCTTCTGGATACTGCAACAAAATGGATCTCCGAACATTACCAGAATGATGTATCCCTTGATGATGTCTCCAGAGAAGTAAATGTCAGTCCTTACTATTTCAGTCGTCTTTTCAAGGAGGGCTGCGGTATCACCTTTATTGAATATCTCACTGATCTGCGTATGGAAAAAGCAAAGGAACTGCTGCAGGATCAGACCTGCACGGTTCGTGAAGTCTGTACCAGTGTAGGATATCAGGATCCGAACTATTTCAGCCGTATCTTTAAGAAAAGTGTTGGTGTAACGCCTACTGAATATAAGGAATCCCTGAACAAAACCGGTTTATAGTTACGCAGTTTTCAAATAAAATACATATCAGCCCTTTTGAGAAGCAAATCCGATATCGATTCTGTGCTTTACTTTTGCAGAATCTTCTGTTGCATAATTGTATTCAAAAGCTCTGATTTCGGAGCCGCGTATGATCAGACTTCCAAAGTTTAGATAAAAGGGATCGTCATGCGCCAGTTTACTGCCCATATAGTTGGAATATTCAAGCATTGCCTTTTCTGCTGCGTCCTTGTCCTGAAACGCTACGGGCACGTTCATTGCAGACCCGTCTTTGAACATAATATGTGCGATACATTGTACTTTCTGTTCTGCCATTGTTGTATGCTCCTTTGATTTTTATGCCCTGTTTCTGAGGGTCACTGTCTTACGGCTGAAACATCATCTGATAGGATGTAAGCACGGTTCCTTTTGTCTCAATCTTTGCATCATAGACATCAGGTTTTACCGCTCCATCAAAAAATGAGTTCTGTATTTTTCCGGCAAACATATCTTCCATGCTGATCTGCTGAAACATGGCTCCTTCAGCCGGGATCGTCAAAAATGTATCCGGCGTGAACTGAAGTGTCAGGTTATCTGCCAGAGTCCTGCATTCCGGTACGGATGCTTCCGGGTAAAGCAGAATCAGTGATCCATCCTGATACTGATCGGATGCATATAACTTTGCGGCATCCGCATCTGCATTTTTGATCCATTTATTTGCATCATATGCTGCCATACTCATATCATACATATCATCATTGTCCGCACCATACTGTGCATAATCTGCCTTGTCGATCAGATAAAACAGCGATCCGTTGTCATAGCTTGGTTTAAATAATATATAGTCTTTTCCATCTACCGTTATCCCATCTCCATAGGTCAGTCCTTCATAGTCTGCCTTCGCTATGATAACGGGCGATTCCAGTTTACCCGTCACGGTATGCGCCTGCGCATCATAGGAATCGGTCACAAAGTACAGACCGCCCTCATGTGGATACTCCGTCTGCAAATTAATATCTGACGATTCTGCCTGTGCGGCCTGCGTTGTTTGCATGGCAGCTGCATCTGTTTCCATTGTTACTGCCAGATCCAACTGTGAATCAGACGCTCCCGCATCCGATGCTGTTTCCTGTACAGCAGAAGACTGCACCGCCTTGGGTACTTCCTGATTCTGACAGCCTGTAAAAGCTGCTGCCACAGCCGTCAGACACAGGACAAGTACCGCCCTCCAAATCATATTCTTTCGTTTTTCGTTTTTCATTCTGTGCATTCTCTGATACCTCCCTGATCTGTTAACACCATATTACGATTGCATAGTCCAGACAATCCCTTCCAAAGTATCTTCATACCTGCGGAAATATTCCGCATTCCTGTCTACAGGAATCTTCTCAAAAATTTCTGCAGATAGGAATACCTTTTTATGATAAAGCAAGACATTTACGAATCCTGTCTGTCAGCAGAATGGCTGTCTTCATATGAGAAGGATATCCCGGATGTGATCTTGCACCAAATCCATCTGCTTCTGTATTGGGCAGTTCCACAACCACTGCTTTGTCATCCCCTGTTTCCGTAATGAATCGATCGCACAATTTTCGTATGGAAGGCATCAGCTCATTTCCAATCATACCATAACACCAGATAATGTAACTTTGGGGATTGCATTCCCTTAGCATTTTCAGGAAAAGATACCCTGCTTCTTCAAAATTCTTCAGATCTTCCATACACATGGAGCCATCAGGATTCCTGCGCATCGTATGAATCTCTCCATTTATCGGATTGATCCAGTCTGGCTGATCAAAGGAACCACAGTCATTTGTTCCCAGATTAACAATAATCGCATCCGGCTGCCACTTTGTAAAATCCCAGTTCTGTTCTGCTCCGAGTGACCTATTCTCCTCGCCCTGTACAACACCGCATATCTTACGATAATACTGCGGAATCGCGTGATCGATATTGCCGTCCCACCCGCAACATACCCCCCAGCCGCTCTGGCTGATACAGTGATACTGTGCATCAAGTGTATGTGCTGTCATAAAAACATAATTATTCACTGCACTGAAGCACCCTGATATCCAATCCTGCTCAGATACCGCACCAGTACACCCTTCTCCCGAAGTAATACTGTCCCCGATAAATTCCAGTTTGATCCTGTGTTCCGGAATTTCAGCAAATGTTCCGTCAGTAGAAAGTGAACAGATCTGCAGCTTTGTTCTGGGATCATCCGGCATTGCCTGTGTATCTCTGATAATACGAACATTTCTGTCTTTCTGGGGATTCATCATTCTGTACACGCATATATTGCTTCTTCCTTTGGGAAGCATCATTCTTTGCGTCAACGTTCCATTGATCACAATATCGATCCATATTTCGTAGGTGTCATAATCTGTTTCCATCTCCACCCACAGTTCAGAAGCATGCATATTCAACTCAATTCCGGATCCTGTCCAAAATAATGTAAGCGGATTTTTCTGTACTGTCGTTCTCCCCCATACTTTTATATCCGCAATTTGTGACAAAGAATATTTCTGTAAGCTCATTTTTCCTCGTTTCTGCGTTTTTATGCTGATTTCTATCCTTTTTATATTATACGCATTTTTTTATCATCTGAAAGTTTTTGATTTCAGGACAGAAAAAAACTGCCATGCAATATGCATGACAGCCTTAATCTCCCCCATCATAAAAAACCAGCCTAAACGTTTTCCTGACAATTTCATTTAACAACAGCCATCCTGTAAAAACAAGATAACACAACAATTTGGACAAACTTTTCGTTATTTTGAAATATATGCTCTAGACTATTTCTATATGATACAGTACTATAATATTGTTTTAAATTTTGTATAATCTTATATAGAAAGGTTACTATTATGTCTGCTTTTTCAGATTTACTGACTGCTTCAATCAAAGAATCAGGACTTACCATTCCATATCTGGCAACTCTT
>JAGOGF010000029.1 GCA_017996845.1 Butyrivibrio sp. | reverse complement strand
CATCGGGCTGATGGGGGAATATATCCTGAATATCAATACCAGAACGATTCACAGACCAATCGTGGTAGAAGAAAGAAGAATTAATTTTCAGGATAAACAGGAAGAGCAGAAGTGAACTTAAAAGTAAATGCAGTAAACGCAGAAAGGCAGGGTGATCAGAATGACAGTTTTCCAGATGGATTTTTACAAAGGGAAAAAGGTACTGATAACAGGGCATACGGGCTTTAAAGGAAGCTGGATGTGCAAAATGCTGATAAATGCAGGGGCACAGGTGACAGGATATTCTATGGAACCTCCAACTCAGCCCAATCTGTTTTTGCTCAGTGATGTCGCGTCTCATATGAAGTCAATCAAAGGAGATATACGAGATCTGCGGCATATGCTTGAAGTATTTGATCAGATTCAGCCGGAAATTGTGATTCATATGGCAGCACAGCCGATTGTAAGGGATTCCTACAAAGAGCCGGCATACACATATGAGACCAATGTTATGGGAACCGTCAATGTACTGGAATGCGTAAGACAGTGCAGAAGTGTTCGCTCATTTGTTAATGTTACAACGGATAAGGTTTATCTGAATAAGGAATGGAACTGGGGATATCGGGAAAATGAGGAATTAAACGGATTTGATCCATATTCCAATTCAAAATCATGCTCAGAACTGGTGACGGGATGTTATCGCAATTCCTTTTTTGATGCAGAAAGCACTGCCGGCCGTCAAATTGCTATTTCTACAGTGCGTGCAGGAAATGTGATTGGCGGAGGTGATTTTGCAAATGACAGGATCATTCCGGATTGCATTCGCGGTGTGCAGACAGGAAAAGAGATTATTGTCAGAAATCCCTATTCGACAAGACCGTTTCAGTTTGTTCTGGAACCGATATACTGTTACCTGATGCTCGCTGCAGGGCAGTATGAAGATCCTTCGCTTGCCAGCTGCTATAATGTGGGGCCGGATGACTGCGATTGTCTGACAACAGGCAACCTGGTTGATTTGTTTTGTGAGAAGTGGAACGGCGCCGGCATGGAGCAAAAAGCATCCTGGAAAAACATCAGTGATCAGGGTCCGCACGAGGCCACTTTCCTGAAGCTTGACTGTGCGAAGATTAAGACAACGTTTGGATGGCAACCGCACTGGCACATTGATACGGCAATGGAAAAAATCATTGAATGGACAAAGGTCTGGCAGGAGGGCGGAGATATTCCGGCATGTATGGATCTTGAAATTGAGGAATTTCTGAAATAGAAAAGCGTGACACTCATAGAACGGTATATTAACCGCTTTATGAGTGTCACATATCAAGAGACTATTTGTTCCTTTTTACATTATTTTCCGGATATATTGATCAGATTAAACAGAATAGGATAATTTATGAATCAAAAACTTGCAAAGTCAGCATCCAGAGACTTTATATACAGCGTATTGGCATTGATGGTATACAACGGTGTTCTGCAGTTGGTTATTTACCCCTTTTTAAATGAGAAGATGGGAGCTGAGGCCTTTGGCACGGTGCTCTATCTGATATCGGTGGTTTCAGTTATGGGAGCCAGTTTTGGCTCAGGTGCAAGTTATGGCAGAATGGTTGCCAAAGCACACCGGACGCAGACAAACGGAGATTACAATATTTTTCTCTGGGGAATAGCAGGAATTTCGGTTTTCGTATCACTCATTACACTTGTTGTCTTACATGAATTTCAAATTGGCCTTTATTTGCAGCTCCTGATATTAATGGTGATTTCAGTATTCCGATATTATGCGGATGTGCAGTATCGGATGACGATCCGGTTTAAGGAATACTTTATTTTTTATGCTGCAATCGCAGTAGGGAATCTTTTGGGAATTGCACTATATCCGGTCAGCAAAAGCTGGTCGTTGACCGTTTTTCTGGGGGAGTTTCTGGCGGTGCTGTTTACTTTCTGCAGCGGAACGATTTTCAGAAAACCATTTTTTGAGAAATCTCAGGATTTTAAACAGAACATGCATGCAGTATGGGTGCTTTCTTCAGCCAATCTGGTATCCGCGCTGATACTGAATTCAGATCGGTTACTGATCCGTACACTGATAGGAGCACAGGAAGTTACGACATTCTATACTGCAACACTGATCGGAAAGATTGTTGCAATGCTGACGACACCGTTAAACGGGATTATCATCAGCTATCTGACCAATTATAAAATGAAGTTTACCAGAAAAATATTTGCAGGTGTATGTGGTATGATGCTGATAGTTTCGCTGTTAGCTTCTGGTGCGTGTACATTTATTTCATATTATTTTGTTAAAATCATGTATGCAAATGTGTTTGCGGCAGCAAAACCATATTTTCTATTGGCAAATGCCGGACAGATATTCTATTTTATATCAGGCTCGCTGATGGTCGTGGTACTGAACTTTACAAAAGAGAAGTATCAGTTGTATATTAACATTGTTTATTTGATTGTGTTTGCAGTTGTTGTGATACCTGCAATCCTTGTGTTTGGCTTAAAGGGCATTGCATGGGGACTTTTGATCACAAATATCATAAGATTTGTGATCGTAATGATAGTAGGTTTTAAATTTATTCAATAATATTATGCAGAAACAGTATGTGAAAACAGAAAAATGCTGTGAAAACTTGCAATTGAGAGCATATTTCTGTATAAAAGAGGAATCAGTAAAAAAATCATAAATACAGGAGTGTGTATGGATAGAATATGTATTGTCGGGATTGCAGGCGGTTCCGCATCCGGAAAAACAACAATTGTCAATATGATCAAGGAAACATTCGGAGATGATATTGTAGTGATCAGCCATGATTCCTACTATAAGGCACATAATGAATTAAGCTATAATGAACGTTCCAGATTAAATTATGATCACCCCTCTTCTTTTGATACAGACCGGATGATTGCGGATGTAAAAAAACTGAAGGCAAACAAAGCGGTGGACATACCGGTTTATGATTACACCATTCACAACCGTTCCGATGAAACCATTCATATTGTGCCCAAGAAAGTAATTATTCTGGAGGGAATTCTGATTTTGGAAAACCAGGGGCTGCGCGATCTGATGGATATAAAAGTATTTGTGGAAACCGATGCAGATGAACGTTTGATGCGCCGTATTCGCCGTGATATGGCAGAACGGGCAAGAAGCATTGAGTCAATTCTGACACAGTATTCAGAAACAGTTAAACCAATGCATGAGCAGTTTGTGGAACCATCCAAGAAATATGCGGATATTATCATTCCGCGGGGTGGTGAAAATCTGACCGGAATTCATATTCTGCAGGAACATCTGAAATCAATGCTCAGATAAAAGACGGGGAGACAGAATCATGATACTTACCATAATAAGATTGCTGGTCTGGATGGTTATGATTCCTTTTCTGATCGGATTAATACCACTTCAGATTCTTCCGCAAAAAAGACAGACGGTTATCGTTACTTTTATTTCCGGATATCTGCTTTCTTTTGCTGTTTTTGAACTGATTGCCATACCGTGCATGATGAATATTGAATATGGAAGTTTTCATTATACAACGAGAATCTATGCAGCAGCAGAATTATTGCTTGCGGTTATAGGAATTATTTATAGTTATGCGAAAATCAGAAAAGAAATGCGCATTGCAGCACCTGTTGTGAAAAAAAAGTCTTTTTCTGTGCAGAATCTGAAAGATAAACTGGCGATTGTCTTTCCCGGCGATTGCTATGCAGAAGCAGAAGATCTTCTGAACCCGCGGAGTGATGTGACAATATACAGACAGCATTTTTCTGCAGAGACCATGATCTTCTGGCTGATTTTTGCGGCGATCGTACTTTTTCAGATGTATATGGCTTTTACACATGCTTCCTTTGACGGAGATGATGCTTATTATGTAACGGAATCACTGCTTGCACAGCAGGCGAATGTAATGAATACGATTCTACCTTACACGGGATCATCGACATCGCTTGATATCAGACATGCGCTTGCAGTAATTACAATGTGGGTGGCATTTATCGCCAAGGCAGGTGGAATTCATGCGACGATCTTGTCACATACAGTTCTTCCGCTTTTGTTTATCCCTTTTGTCTATCTGGTTTATATGCAGATTGGAATGATCCTGTTCCGAAGAAAAAAGGAAATGATCCCCATTTTTCTGATTGTGCTCAGTGTAGTACAGATGTTTGGAAATACATCAATTTACACACCGGAAACTTTTTTTCTTACCAGAACATGGCAGGGAAAATCACTTGTATCCAATCTTGTGATTCCGCTCCTGATCTGGCTGTTTCTATGGATAGGTGAAGAATACCAGAATCTTTCCAAAGGAGATAGTGAAACTTCTTTAAAGGAGAGAATCAGTCCATGGATTTTGATGGGACTGGTGAATATGACCGGTGGAATATGCAGTTCCATGGGTGTGATTCTGGGTACAATTCTGATTGGAGCATATACATTTGTCATGCTTGTCATAACGCGCAGAATCAGTATTTTGTTAGGTGCATTTTTGTGCTGTATTCCAAATCTTATATATGTTTTGATTTATCTATCCATTTTGGGATGAAAGGTAAGGAACCAATATGTTCGGTATTTTTATGGAAAGCTGGGTAATCTTTAAACAATATTGCGGAACAGGGTTTTTACCGATTTTATTTCTTGCAGCACTGATATATCTTTTGTTCACTGAAAAAGAACGCTATAAGAGAATCGTTCTGGTTTATGTTCCGGGACTGGTTTTTGTATTTTTTTTTATTCCTATCACCCGAATCATTTTTGTTGCAGCGATAGATGAAGGGGCAACTTATTATCGCTTTTTGTGGCTGATTCCAATGGGGCTCATCATTGCCTATGCAGGATGCAGGATGATCTATCAACATAGAAGAATCGGACTGGTGGCAATCACGGCAGCAGTGGTTTTATGTGGAAGCTGCGTTTATCGGAGCAGTCTGATTACCAAGGCTGAAAATCCATATCATATACCACAGACAGTGATCGATATTTGCGATCTGATTGCACCAAAAGATGGTGAACCACGTATCCGGGCCGCATTTCCTTCTGAGCTGGTATATTTTGTAAGACAATATAATACAGATATTATGCTGCCATTTGGAAGAGAGATGGTCGAGGCACAATGGAATTATTACAATGCAGTATATGATGTTATGGAAAAACCGGAAACAATTGATACAAAAGCATTGATTGAGGCAACAAGAGAAACGAAATGCAGTTATATTATTCTGGCAGTAGGCAGAAAAATGACACAGGATCCGGCAGCGTGTGGTCTGACCCTGATTGCAACAATGGGTAAGTACAATGTTTACGCAGATCCGAAAATAATTAATTCCTGAGAGAAAAAGAAAAATGTTGTTTAATTCCTATTCCTTTGTATTTCTATTTTTACCGGTGTTGGTTTTTGGATATTATTTTATTGCATATGTTCAGAAAATTCCGGGGAAAGCGGCGATTATGATGAAGCTTTGGCTGATTCTGATGTCGCTGTGGTTTTTTACGTCCTTTGGCTGGAATTTTTCCGGACTTTTTTTAATAAGCTGTACTTTCAATTTTTTGGCTTATCTGCTGATGGAAAAATTTCAAAAAACCCGAAAGGCAATCTTTATAATCGGAATAATTGGAAATCTGGGACTTCTTCTTTATTTCAAATATGCAGGATTTTTTGTGGGAATAATTGATCAGGCTACGGGAGATCAGACAATATCTGCAACAGTTTTGCTACCCCTGGCGATCAGCTTTTATACGTTTCAGCAGCTTTCATTTCTGGCCGAAGCGTATGCAGGAACAATAACAGCGTGCAGCCTGCTGGACTATGCAGTTTATGTTACTTTTTTCCCAAAGATACTGCAGGGGCCGATTGTACGGTTTGATGAAATGAAACCGCAGTTTGATCATATGCCGGCAAACAGATTACAGGCTGAATCTGTGTATCGTGGAATTCTGCTTTTTACATTCGGACTTTCCCAAAAAGTTCTTCTGGCAGATACACTCGGGAAAGCAGTGGACTATGGTTATTCAAACCTGACGGGACTGACGCAGTTGGACGCAGTTATTGTGGCAGTCAGCTATTCTTTTCAGTTATATTTTGATTTCAGCGGATATTGTGATATGGCACAGGGCGTATGCTGCATATTGGGAATAAGGTTGCCGCAGAATTTCAATATGCCGTATCGTGCCAGAAACATTTCTGATTTCTGGAAAAGATGGCATATGACATTGACCAGATTTTTTACAAAGTATGTATATATACCGCTGGGCGGAAATCGAAAAGGTGCATTACGGATGTATTGCAATGTTTTTCTGATTTTTCTGCTGAGCGGTTTTTGGCATGGAGCAGGATGGACTTTCCTGATCTGGGGAGCAATGCATGGAATACTTTCTGTACTCACGAAACTGATGCGGCAGTTGAAGATACCGCAGCTGCCGGGAAAAGTTGGACATGTTCTGGCTGTTTTCCTGACTTTTGTGTATGTGACAGCCGCATGGATTTTTTTCAGGGCTGCCTCTGTTGCGCAGGCGTGCATGATGTTGCAGAAGATCATGAGCATACCGGCTTTACAGATTACGCCGGCGCTTGCAAAGTGTTTTCGTATGGATGAAATCTGGTATGTTTTAAAAGTGACACCTGTAACAGAATGGAAGATCAGCGGGGTCATATGTATGTGGTTGATACTCATTGTTTCAGGGATGCTTTCTTTTGGGAAAAAAAAGGCAGAAGATATTGCACTGAAAAGTCGGATTTCCTGCAGGCAGGCATTTATGGCAGGTATATTAATTGTATGGAGTATATTGACTTTTTCAAATGTCAGTACTTTTCTGTATCTTAATTTTTAATTTTGCGGGTGGATATAAAAGAAATGTGGATGAAGCAAAGTGTCAGGAAAAAGATAAATAGAAATAAATATGCTGCGTGTGTACTGGCAACTTTTTTGGCAACTGTGTTTGCTGCGCTGATTGTAATATGCATACTGGTAGTGACAGTGGATCCTTTTTTTCATTATCATGCACCGCTGAAAAATTTTCCCTATGTGGTGGATAACCAGCTTTCACAGAATCCCGGTATGGCAGGAAATATGATTTATGATAGTTGTATTATCGGTTCATCCATGACGGTAAACTTTGATACGGATGATTTTAAGCAGATCATGGGAATGAATACGATAAAACTCAGTTACAGCGGGGCGCTTCCGCATGACGATTACAATATCCTGAAGCTGGTATTTGATTCAGATTCCTATGCAAGAAAACAGGAAAATGTAAAAGCGGTATTTCTTGGAGTGGATGCAATGACTTATACAGCCGGAGTTTCCGATACCAAATATCCGATTCCGGAATATCTTTATGATAAAAATCCATTTAATGATATATCTTATCTGCTCAATAAGGATGTTTTGCTGGAATATATTCTCAGGCCGATTGTCAATCATGATCCGACGGATCTTTCTCAGGCATATGCCAGCTGGTGGACACCGGATTATTATAATATACAATGGGTTATGCACAATTATGAACCTGCAGAACAAATTTCAGAGGAAATGCCTGTTGATGAACTGATTTCCGGAACACAAGATAATCTTGAAAAAAACATTCTTCCCTTTATCAAAGCACATCCGGAAACAGAATTTTACATGTTTTTCCCACCATACAGTATTTTGTACTGGAATGATGTGCAGAACGAAAATCATTTTGAAGCAACCTTATATCAGTATGAATATATTGCGGATACACTTTTGCAATATGATAATGTACGGGTTTTCTATTTCCAGAATCTGGAAGATATTGTAACAAATCTAAACAATTATGCTGATTATACACATTACAAACCTGAAATAAATGAGTATATGATTACATGTTTTGCAAATGGTACCTGTGAAGTAAAAAAAGGAGAAATGCCGCAGCAACTACAGAAGATGAGCGATATAGTAAAAAAATTTGATTTTGATGGCCTGTTTTCTACGGATTATTAAATTGTTAAGAAAATATTAATGATTTTATGGTACAATCAGATTTGGGTGAAGCGTCACCCAAATCTGAACGAGATTGGAAAAGCAATCTCGGCACGAAAAAATGTGAAGTGTCACCCCCATCTGAACGAGATTGCTGAATAATCAAAGTTGAATATTAATGAAATTTTCAATATGAGAAAAAGTATAGGAGTATATAATTATGGAAAAAATAATGCAGAGCCGTATGGATCGAGGCTTTCAAATGTATCAAAAAGAATATGAAGATAAGGCTTTGGAAGTACTGCGTTCAGGTTGGTATATTCTGGGCAGGGAAGACGAGGCATTTGAAAAAGAGTTTGCCGCTTATGTGGGTACAAAGTATGCAGTTGGAGTTGCAAGCGGACTGGACGCATTGTGGCTTGCCTTTCGCATTTTGGGAATTGGAAAAGGAGACGAGGTAATCGTTCAGGGAAATACCTATATTGCAAGTGTTATGGGAATTACGATCAATGATGCAACTCCGGTTTTTGTAGAACCGAATTCCTACTATGAGATAGATGAAAATCGTATTGAAGAGAAAATAACAGAGAATACAAAGGCTATTCTGGTAGTGCATTTGTACGGACAGCCCGCGAAAATGGACCGGATTCGTGAAATATGCGATAAACATCATCTTAAGTTGGTAGAGGATTGTGCACAGTCGCATGGAGCATGCTTTGACGGAAAAATGACAGGAAGTTTTGGTGACATTGGGTGCTTTTCTTTTTACCCATCCAAGAATCTGGGAGCATTTGGCGATGCCGGTGCAGTTACGATGAACGATCCTGAACTGGAGCGTTTGGCAAAGATATACAGAAACTATGGCAGTGAGAAGCGCTATCATAATATGGTGGTTGGAGCAAATTCCAGATTGGATGAGATGCAGGCAGGATTACTGCGGGTAAAGCTTAGACATATGGATGAGATTACAAAACAGAGACAGGAATTTGCTGCAAGATATAATGAGAAAATTAAAAATATTCTTTTTGTTAAACCACAGGTTATTACGAATACAGAGCCTGTTTGGCACCAGTATGTAATTCGTGTACCACAGTACAGGGATGCGCTGAAAGCCTATCTGGAAGAAAAAAATATCGGAACGATCATTCACTATCCCATTCCACCACATTTATCGCAGGCATACCAATATCTTGGATTACAGCAGGGAGTGCTTCCGATTACGGAACAATATGCAAATGAAGTTCTTTCACTTCCGATATATACCGGGATGACATTTGAAGAGCAGGATTATGTGATTGATGCATTAAATGAGTTTCAGAACTAATATGTTAAACGGAGAATAATAAATGGATAAAAACAAATTCAATCATGATAGACACGATAAACGTAAAAAAAGCGAAATATTTGTAATTGCAAATGTTGTGCTTCTTCTTGCAATTGTATTGATTGCATTATTTTCGGTATTCAAGCTTATGAAATGGAACAAGGGACAGAAAGTGGTGCTTGATCCGAATGCGAGTTCAAGTGAGTACGATGTTGAAGTTCTTGATCAGGTCTTCTTACAGCCAGAATCTGATCTGGAGGGGCATAAGGACGATGGAAAGGAAACAATTCTTTGCCTTGGAAATGATCCATTTTCTGACGATACGACAGATAACGGAATGGCAGGAATGATTGCCAAAAAGACCGGTGCAACAGTTTATGATGCTGCATTTCCTTCTTCAACGGTAGCCATTAAGAATGCAACATTTGATAATTCCTATCCGATTGATATGTACAGTTTCTTTTATGTATCACAGTTTATTGTCAAAGGTGATTTTTCGGCAATGGAGCAGCTTGCTCCAACAATGGGAAATGATCAGTATGCAAAGTCTGTGGACACACTTAAGAGCATTGATTTTAATAATGTTGATATGATTGTAATCATGTATGACGGGCAGGATTATCTGAATGGAAATACCTGTTACGACCCCAATAATGATGTGAATCCACAGACCTATTCCGGTGCATATGACAGCGGAATAAAGGCAATTCATAAGAAATATCCTTTTATTCGTATTGTGGTAATGTCACTCACTTATTGTCTTGCATATGACAAAGATGGGAAAATGATCGATGCAGATAATGAAGATCTTGGAGATGGGAAACTTTCCACGTATCTGGTGAAACTGATTGATGTATGTGAAGATTGCGGCGTTACAATGATTGATAATTATTACGGAACAATCGATGCAGATAATTATAAGGATTATCTGACCGATAATATTCATTTGAATAAAAAAGCAAGAGATTATATTACAAGTCATTTTATGAAAGTAGTGTTCTCAGACAGTTCATCCGGAAGTTCTGCGAGTACGAAATGATCAAATCCGCTGTACATTTGTATGGGATGGTCTACAAAAAAATTAAGGTTTAATCGGTGAAACGTTTTGAAGAAAAAAGTTCATTTTTTCGATATTATTCTTTTACAGATGGTGGTTGTTATATACAGTATCAATACGGTAATTGCCAAATTTGTATCAGAACAGTCATTTCTATCATTTAAATTTATCGTGTTATATCTGCTTGAGTTTTTGGTACTTGGTATATATGCTGTTTTCTGGCAGCAGATGATCAAACGGTTCGAACTTTCAATTGCATACGCAAATAAAGCGATGACTCTTTTATGGTCACTTCTCTGGAGTGTTCTGATCTTTGGCGATTCTGTTACACCTGCAAAGGTTGGAGGGGTACTGCTCGTGATAGCAGGTACAATTATTTTGAACAGTGAGGCAATAGATGAAACCCCCAGTGAGGATCAAACGGTATGATAAGATATCTGATTCTTATGATTATTGGGGAACTGGTTGCATCATCTTCACAGATTTTGCTAAAAAAAAGCGCAAGCAGACATTACAGCTCTTTTATAAAAGAATATCTGAATATTCTGGTAATCGCAGGCTATGGGATGCTTGCATTATCCATGCTGATTTCAATTATCTGTTACGGCGGACTTGGCTATATGAATGTAGTTGTCATGGAGCCAATCGGATATATTATTGTGATGTTCCTGAGCAGAATCTTTTTTAATGAGAAGATAACAATTAGAAAAGTAAGCGGAATGATACTTCTGCTGGCCGGAATACTGGTGTTTTATCTTGCATAAAGTTGCTTAATCACAATACGGATGATAGAATGTACTCTGTATTTGTGTGGGGGTTGGGCATAAGAAATTATTTATATATGAATATATGTTATAAATATATGGGAGTTGAGCGTAGGAATGAAAAAAAGTTTGGGACTGTTTCAACATAATCGTAAAGCAGTAAGGCGGAGAACATCCGGAAAACTGAAAAAAGGTGATTATGGCAATAAACATTATAATCGTGACAGATATGAAGATGATTACATAGAAGATGATAAGTGGGATGAAGACGACGATCGTTATGATGAGCGCGATGAAGACGACGATCGTTATGATGAGTGCGATGAAGACGACGATCGTTATGATGAGCGCGATGAAGACGACGATCGTTATGATGAGCGCGATGAAGACGATAATCATTATGATGAACGGGATGAAGACGACGATCGTTATGATGGACGGGATAAAGACTACAACCATTATGATGAGCGCGATGAAGATGACAATCATTATGATGAACGGGATGAAGACGACGATCGTTATGATGGACGGGATAAAGACCACGACCGTTATGATGAGCGCGATGAAGATGATAATCGTTATGATGAGCGCGATGAAGACGACGATCGTTATGATGAACGGGAAGAACATGGCGAACGCGATGAAGATGATTATTATGATGACGAATATGATGATTATGAAGATGAGGAAGATGATTACGAAGACCGGGAAGAGTATCATTCCGGAAAACAAAATAGAAGTAAGGGCAGAAGAAAGAAAGGAAAGGTTGCATATTTCCTGAAAAAATCCAATGCGATAGAACGGGTTGCTTTGCTTGCCGGAGGAATTGTACTGGCGGTAGGAATTTCTGTTGGAACAATTTTCGTACAGGTTCAAGCTAGAAATCGTGAACTTGCTTCATTTAAAGAGGTTGGTTCGCAGCTAAATGGCGTTCAGGTAATCGGGCAGAGCGGTCTTCTGGCAGTTGCAGATGCCCAGCAGGCAAAAATGGCAGCTTCGGATGCTGTGTCAGATGCAGCGGACTCTGCTTCAACAGAAGATGCAAATGCAGAAGTTCGTGTTAGGATAGCGCTTGCCACAATAAAGAAAGATCTTAAGATTAAATTTATCAATCGGGAAAGCGGAAAGCTTATTGCAAATGTTCCGTTTACAGTCAAGGTAGAAGGACCGAAAGGGACAGATACCTATAATGACGATGATATGGATGGTATCATTTATAAATCAGATATTCCGGCAGGGACCTATACAGTAACAGCTCAGCCGCTTGATTCACAGTATGGCAGATATGAAATTTCAGCGGATGCACAAAAAATTGCGGTTAAGGACACCATTACCTATAAAAAGGTAGACGTCCAGGATGAAATAAAGACAGAGGCACAGGTTAATGTTGCCAAGGAAGATACACAGGTGCAGAATACACCGGTGGAATCTGTCAAAAAAGATACGGTGGAATGGGTGGAATCCACCAAAACGGAAGTCGGAACAGATGACAGTACGACAGCTTATTCTGCAATTGACAAATCAACAATAACAGATCCATCTGCCAGTGCGAGGCTCAATATAAAAGGGCTGAGCAGATTTGATGGGTCAAGTTTCAGTATCAGCGGAACTTCAGCGATGACAGTCGATGATGAGCAGATACTTAATCCATTGGACGTTCCGAGTGGCGCGACAATTGCGTGGGCCTCTGATAACAACAATGTAGTGTTGGTTGACACAAAGGGTAAGGTGAAGGCAGTTTCAGAAGGTAAGGCTACCATTACTGCAACATGCAATTATACTAAAACCTCATCGGAATCTACAACAATGGCAACTACAATCAAGGATGCATATGGGAATGTGAGCGCAACAACTGCAACAACGACAAAAGATGTTCAGAAGAATCAAAATGATCAGGCAATGATTGTTATTACGGTAAGCAAAAAAGCGGAGGCAGCAACGTATTCCCTGACACCGGTAACCGCATCGGTAGCAGTCGGGGGAACGGTTCAGCTGACAGCTTCTTCTACCAATTTAAGTGATACAAAAGTTACATGGAGTTCTGCAAACACTTCTGTTGCAACAGTCAGTGATGCAGGACTGGTAACGGCGGGTAAGACTGCAGGAACGGCTGTGATTACCGCAAAATACAGTGATGGAACGACAAAGACAACTACCATTACGGTAACAGAAACGAAATATACGATTACAAGCGTCAGCATAGATAAGTCGTCGATTGCAGTCGGCGGAACCGCAGCACTCACAGCGGTAACGGATCCAACAGGCGGAACTGCTACATGGACCTGTGATAAAACAGCAATTGCAACCGTAAAGGATACAACGGTTACTGGTGTTGCGGCAGGAACTGCAACGCTGACAGCAACCTGCGGTTCTTCAACAAAAACACTTACGCTTACTGTAACAAGTGATAAGGGAGCAGTTACACTCAGTCCCACAAAGCTGACACTTCTTACTGGTAAGAACGCGACATTGACAGCTACGGCTACCGATTTATCTGACAAAACAGTTACCTGGGCATCTTCAGACGGATCTGTCGCAACGGTATCATCAACCGGTAAGGTTACGGCAGTAAAGGCAGGAACAGCAACAATTACGGCCACCAGTAATGCAGATAAGACAAAAGCGGCAACCTGTGCAGTTACAGTAGCAGACAGTGCTTCTGTCCTGAAAGACAAAAACGGAAATACGGTATATATTCTGGATAAAAACGGGAAGTATGTACAGGCAACCTATGCTGATTATGATACGGCGTCAAAATTCTATGTGCAGACAGCAGGTAAAAAGTACAAATATACCGGTTGGCAGACGATTGACGGGAAAACCTACTTTTACGATAAGGATGGAAATGTTGTAACAGGGGATCAGACAATCCAAGGAGCCAAATATACATTTGGCAGTGACGGTGCGCTTCAATCCGGTTCTGGAAATATGGGAATTGACGTATCGAAATGGAATGGTAATATAGATTGGGCGGCAGTAAAAAATTCAGGGGTTTCTTTTGTTATTATCCGTTGTGGCTACAGAGGATCTTCTACAGGTGCATTGATTGAAGATCCAAAGTTCAGAAATAATATTAAGGGTGCAACGAATGCAGGAATCAAGGTCGGAGTTTATTTCTTTACACAGGCGATCAGTGATGTCGAAGCAGTAGAGGAAGCATCAATGGTAGCGGATTTGTGTAGCGGATATAGTCTTTCATACCCTGTTTATCTGGATGTGGAAGGCAGTAACGGAAGAGGCGATGCAATTGATGCCGGCACCAGAACAGCTGTCTGCAAGGCTTTTTGTGCAACGATGGCAAATGCGGGTTATGGGACGGGAGTATACTCAAATAAAACCTGGCTGACATCCAGAATCAATACATCAAGCCTGACCGGATATAAAATATGGTTGGCTCAATATGCGGCTAATCCGACTTATTCGGCAACACGATATGATATGTGGCAATATACATCAAAAGGTGCAGTTACAGGTATAACAGGTAATGTGGATTTAAATATCTGTTATTGAAAATTTCAGAAAAATAAGAATTAGAGTGCAGTATCAAAACTGCAGAACGGAGCAAATGCATGAGAACATATCTTGTAACCGGCGGAGCGGGATTTATTGGATCCAATTATATTCATTACATGTTTAAAAAGTATGGTACCGAAATTCGCATTATCAATGTGGATGCATTGACCTATGCTGGAAATCTTGAGAATCTTAAGGATATAGAAGGCCTTGATAATTATACCTTTGTAAAGGCAGATATTTGTGACAGAGATGCAATTGACAGAATTTTTTCTGAGAATGATATTGACAGAGTGGTTCATTTTGCAGCGGAAAGTCATGTTGACCGCAGTATTGTACATCCCGAAATATTTGTACAGACGAATGTGCTTGGTACTGCAACCATGCTTAACGCAGCCAAAAATGCATGGGAACTTCCAGATGGGTCATTTATGGAAGGAAAGAAATTTCTGCATGTGTCAACAGATGAAGTTTATGGCTCGCTAAGTGAAGATGGAGGGTATTTCTATGAAACCACACCGTATTCACCGCATAGTCCATACAGTGCAAGCAAGGCTGGTTCTGATCTTTTGGTAAAAGCTTACATGGATACTTATCATTTTCCTGCTAATATTACCAATTGTTCAAACAATTATGGCCCTTATCAGTTCCCTGAGAAACTGATTCCGCTTATTATTCATAATGCACTGAATGGGAAAAAACTTCCGGTTTACGGAGATGGCAAAAATGTTCGGGACTGGCTGTATGTGGAAGATCATGCAAAGGCAATTGACATGGTTCAGGAACAGGGCAAACTGTTTGAAACCTATAATATTGGCGGTCATAATGAGAAACAGAATATTGAAATTATTAAAACAATTATTGATCTTTTGCAGGAAGAGCTTGCAAATGACGATCCACGTAAAAAATATATCAATTATGACCTGATCACATATGTGGAGGATCGTAAGGGCCATGACAGAAGATATGCCATTGCACCTGATAAAATTAAAAAAGAAATTGGGTGGGAACCTGAAACAATGTTTAAAGAAGGTATCCGCAAGACCATCAACTGGTACTTTGAACATCAGGAATGGATGGAGCACGTAACAAGCGGCGACTACCAGAAATATTACGACAGCATGTATCATATTGGATGAAAAAATGAGGTGAAAAATGAAAGGAATTATTCTGGCAGGGGGTTCAGGAACCAGACTTTACCCTCTTACAAAGGCAATCTCAAAACAAATCATGCCGGTGTATGATAAACCGATGATCTATTATCCATTATCAACCCTGATGCTGGCAGGCATTCGAGAGATTATGATCATATCAACACCACGAGACCTTCCGGTATTTGAAGAGTTATTGGGAAACGGGGAACAGCTTGGACTGCATTTTGAATATGCAGTGCAGGAGCAGCCACGCGGACTTGCAGATGCATTTATTATAGGGGCAGACTTTATAGGAACGGATTCTGTTGCCCTTGTTTTAGGAGATAACATCTTCTATGGTCAAAGCTTTTCAAGTTTATTATCCAGTGTTGCGGAAAGAAAAACTGGTGCTACAATTTTCGGATATTATGTCAGGGATCCCAGGGAATACGGCGTAGTAGAGTTTGATGCAAATGGCATGGCTGTATCAATTGAAGAAAAACCCGAAAATCCAAAGAGTAATTATGCGGTTCCGGGACTCTATTTTTATGATAATGAAGTAGTAGAGATTGCAAAAAACATTAAACCGTCGGCACGTGGTGAGATTGAGATTACCAGTATCAATAATGAATATCTGCGTCGTGGAACACTCCATGTAGAGAAGATGGGACGCGGATTTGCATGGCTTGATACAGGAAACCATGATTCACTGTTAGATGCAGCAGATTTTGTTTCAGCGTTTCAGAAGAGACAGGGCTTGTATATTTCCTGTATTGAAGAAATTGCTTATAAAAAAGGATTTATTTCCAGAGAACAGCTGTTAAAACTGGCAGAGTCTTTGATGAAAACGAATTATGGAAAGTATCTGGTAGAGGTAGCGAATGGACTTTAAAATCATCCGACTTGCTGTTCTGATGTTTATCAGTTTATTGGCATTGATTCTGGTTGTAATTTATGCAACAAATACAGACAGAATCGACACCTTGATTAATGGAGCATCAGATGCATCGGCAGAAAGTGCGATATCGGCAACAGAAGGATTATCTTCTGATTTCGGTGAACAGATTGGAGACAATCTGAAAGCATTTCTGACGGATGAAACTTTTTTTGATCAAAACAATGCCTTGGCAGAAATTTCTTCCCAGAATGTAGAAAGTGTCTCGATGGAAGTCAGGCCGGAAAAGGGAAGTATTACAGTCAAGATCATGAATGAACGGGGCGGCCTTGAAACAGGAAATCTTTTTTCTGTTACAGTAACTGCAGAAAAGAACCAGAGTAAAGCAAAATCATCTCAAACAGCTAAAGAGACGGTTTATGCAGATAATGATCTGGACGGAATAATTAAAATTGATGATCTGCCCATTGGGTCATATTTTGTAAAAATGCAAGAGATATCAGGCTATCATATTCCAGTAACAGGCGTGACAGCAGAAGTAACTGAAAGTGCAGGAGACACTGCAATGACGGAAAGTTCAGATTCTGAAGCCGGCAGTAATGCAGACAGTTCCAGATAAATGTAAAGAAATAAGATTGGAGAAAGAAAATGGGAAAGATTACGGTTGAAACATGTGAGATTGAAGGACTGAAGGTAATCACACCGGCAGTTTTCGGAGATAGCAGAGGATATTTCATGGAAACCTATAACCGCAGTGACTTCGCGGATGCAGGAATCGACATGGAATTTGTGCAGGACAATCAATCTGCATCGAGAAAAGGTGTGCTCAGAGGACTTCATTTTCAAAAACATTTCCCACAGGATAAGATCGTTCGCGTTGTAAATGGAGAGGTTTTCGACGTAGCGGTGGATCTGAGGCCTGGTTCAGCAACCTTTGGAAAGTGGCACGGAGTAGTACTTTCTGCAGAAAATAAGAAACAATTTTATATTCCGAAAAATTTTGCGCATGGATTTCTGGTGTTATCCGATTATGCGGAATTTACATATAAATGCTCTGATTTTTACCATCCGGATGATGAAGGCGGATTGATTTGGAATGATTCGGAAATCGGAGTTAAGTGGCCGCTTCAAGAAGGAGTAGAATTGATTTTTTCAGATAAAGATCAAAAATGGGGAAATATTGCAGCATATAAGCAGGAACATCATCTGTCCTGATTGTCGGAAGAGGAAAATGATTTGAAATTATCACTTAAAAGAAGGACCTCTTCGGGGGAACATATAAATAAAAAAGAGCGTTTGCCCGGAATCGGTGCATTACCAAAAAAATATGGAATAGGAATTTTCCTTGTTTGTGCTATTATTCTTGCACTTATCATTGTCTTTCATTACAATCCGTATGCAGATCAGACAACAGAGATGCTCAAAAAGATATGTGCCTGTATTCTGATCGTAATCAGCAGTATTCTTTTCTTTGCATGGTATGACAAACTGATGGTTTTACCTGTGGAATTATATAACAGCAGGAAACTGATCTGGCGTCTTTCTGTTAATGATTTCAAGAAAAGATATGCGGGTTCGTATATGGGAGTCGTCTGGGCACTTGTGCAGCCGGTAGTAACAGTATTGATGTACTGGATTGTATTTGATAAGATATTTCAGTCCAGATCGCAGCTTGTAGCTGGTGGTGTTGATGTTCCGTATGTGTTGTTTTTGACAGCAGGTTTGGTTCCGTGGTTCTATTTTCAGGAAGGGTTATCAAATGGCACAACATCGCTGCTGGAATACAATTATCTTGTAAAAAAAGTTGTATTTAAAATCAGTATTTTACCATTGATCAAAATTATTGCAGCAACTTTTATTCATCTGTTTTTCTGTCTGCTGCTATTGCTGGTTGCAGCAGGATATGGCTATTATCCCACAGTATATACACTCCAGATTTTTTATTATATGTTTTGCGAGTTTATGCTGATGCTTGCGTTCAGTTATGCAACCTGTGCAATACAGGTGTTTTTTCGTGATCTGATGCAGATTATCAGTATTGCACTGCAGCTTGGACAATGGGCAACTCCAATTCTCTGGAACATCAATATGCTTCCGGACAAACTGCAGTGGATTATTAAACTGAATCCGGTAACTTATATCGTAAACGGATACCGAAGTTCAATTTATGAAAAAAGATGGTTCTTTGAACATTTCTATTCATCTACCTATTTTTGGATTTTTACTGTCGCAGTATTCTGTATTGGTGCAGTGATTTTCAAAAAGTCAAAGATTCATTTTGCAGATGTAATGTAACGGATGAGAGACAGAGCCAAAGTTATTTTACTCTGACAACAGGCATAGAGGATCATATGGCAGAAAAAGAAGTTGCGATTCAGGTCAGCGATCTGACCAAAATGTATAAATTGTATGATAAACCTTCAGATAGATTGAAAGAGGTACTGGGACTTTCCAGACAGAAAAAATATAAAGAACATCTCGCACTGAACCATGTGGATATGACAATCTACAAAGGTGAGACAGTTGGAATCATCGGAACGAATGGTTCCGGAAAATCCACAATTCTGAAAATTATTACAGGCGTACTTACTCCGACATCAGGAGAAGTTATTGTAAAAGGCCACATTTCTGCTCTTCTGGAACTTGGTGCCGGCTTTAATTTGGAATATAATGGCATTGATAATATTTTTCTGAACGGAATGATGATCGGATTTTCAGAAGAGGAAATTAAGAAAAGACTGAATGCAATCCTTGATTTTGCAGACATCGGAGATTATGTTTATCAACCGGTTAAAACCTATTCAAGCGGTATGTTTGTGCGACTTGCTTTTGCAGTTGCGATCAATATTGATCCGGAAATTCTGATCGTTGATGAAGCATTGTCTGTTGGAGATGTCTTTTTTCAGGCAAAATGTTATCACAAGTTTGAGGAATTTAAAAAACAGGGAAAGACCATTCTGTTTGTTTCGCATGATTTAAGCAGTATCAGTAAATATTGCGACAGAGCACTTCTGCTCAATCAGGGCGTTAAACTGGGAGAGGGTACGCCCAAGGATATGATCGATACCTATAAGCGGGTTCTGGTCGGACAATATGAACTGCCGGGTAAAAGCAACGTCAAGAGCCTTCTCGATGATGACGAGATCAGGGATCTTGCGCAAAAAGATGTGGAAGAAGCGGAAAAACAGGTGGGAACACCTGCAAAAATGAAGCGGGATAAGACATCTGACAGTGAAGATATACACGGAGAACCTTCTCATATGGTTCAAACATCCCAGACAGCCAAAAATCCCAATCTTCTGGAATACGGGGACGGAGCAGCAGAAATATCAGACTTTTTCATAACGGATGAAAAAGGCGTTCATACTTCTGCGGTAGAAAAGGGAACGGAATTTACAGTTCATATGAAAGTGCATTTTATAAAAGATGTAGCGGCGCCTATTTTTGCTTTTACACTTAAAAACACGCTCGGGATAGAGCTTACGGGAACCAATACCATGGTGGAAAAGGCATTTCTGGAACCGGTAAAGGCCGGTGCGGAAAAGGTAATCACATTCACGCAGAATATGGATCTGCAAGGCGGGGAATATCTGATTTCTTTTGGCGTGACAGGATTTGAAAACAGTTCATTTACCGTATATCACAGGTTATATGATGCACTGAATATTACTGTTGTGTCAGATAAAAATACGGTTGGCTATTATGATATGAATTCTAAGGTACATGTGACAGATACAGATAAAGATGCATAATTGCATAATCTGAGGGAAGCTGCGGATGGAGAAAGTAGATAAAATCGGTAAGGTAAACCTGAATTTTGAACATTATAAAGGTATGGATCTTTATTGTGATGGTGATGTGGAAGATGTACTGCTTGACATTGTGAAAAATCACAGCAAGGAAGAATATCCCGATATTATAGAAAAAAGTGCGAATTGGCCGATACTGTATCACTTGTCAGAACAGCGCAGTAATATCGTTGAGTGGATTCCGATGACACATACCGAGAAAGTTTTGGAAGTTGGTTCAGGATGTGGTGCGATTACCGGTGAGCTGGCGAGGAAGTCTGCCAGCTTGACTTGCGTGGATCTGTCAAAAAAACGCAGTGAAATTAATGCCTGGCGAAACCGAACTTGTGATAATGTTACAATCCATGTAGGAAATTTTCGTGATATCGAACCGGATCTTGACACAGATTATAATTATATTTTTCTGATTGGTGTCTTCGAATATGGACAGGGATATATTGGCGGTGAGCATCCATATGAGAATTTTCTGAATATGCTTAAGGGACATCTTGCAAAGGGCGGCAGAATTGTTATAGCAATAGAGAACAGAACCGGACTGAAATATTTTGCAGGAAGCAGAGAAGATCATCTCGGAACCTATTTCACAGGAATTGAGGGGTACCCGGAAGACAGTGTAGCCAGAACCTTTACCAGAAATGGTCTGATTCAGATTTTTCAGAAATGCGGAATGCAGGAATATCAGTTTTATTATCCTTATCCGGATTATAAACTGATGACAATGCTGCATTCGGATCATTATATGCCGAAACTTGGCGAATTATTTGACAATGTACGCAATTATGACAGAGATCGTATGACTTTGTTTAATGAAAAATATGCTTATGATGGCTTGATTCAGGATGAAATGTATCCGGAATTTGCAAATTCATTTGAGGTAATTCTGGGACCTCCATTTCCTGTTGCATACTGCAAATATTCAAATGACCGTGCAGATGAATTTAAAGTTCGAACTGATATCAGCACTGACAAAGCTGGCAGAAAGGTTATTCGAAAATATCCGCTTACGGAAGCTGCAAAAGAACATATTGTAAATATCCGGGATGCATATCTTGCATTGGTCGAAAGATTTAAAGGCGGCGATCTGGAAATAAATGATTGTCAGATTGCAGAAGGAACCTCGGTAGCAACTTTTTCATATGTCAACGGAGTACCATTATCTGCACTGATGGATAAATGCCTCGCTGCAGATGATATGGAAGGATTTCAAAAACTGTTTCAGGAATATCTGAGGAGAATCAGCTATCGGGATGATTATCCGGTTGCAGATTATGATTTGATTTTTCCCAATATTATTGTGAATGGTCCGATTTGGACAGTGATTGATTATGAATGGACTTACGGGAAAACAATTTCTTCCCGTGAGATCGCTTTTCGCGCATTGTACTGCTATATACAGGAAGATAAAAAGCGGACGAAACTGGATGTGGATAAGATGTACAGACTGCTCCAACTGTCCAGTGAAAATATAGCAGTTTTGTTGGAAGAAGAGGCTGCATTTCAGAAATATGTCACGGGAAAGCATAGTTCCATGGTGGAATTATGGAAGATGATTGGACAGAAAAATCGCATTCCGAAAGAACTTCGTGCAGAAGACCCACATAATGTGATTGTTGACCGGATTCAAATTTACAGGGACTATGGAGAAGGATATACAGAAGAATGTTCTGAATATGCCGCGTCTGAATATGATCAGTCCGGAAGCGTAACAGTTGTGATTTCAGTAGACAGAGATGCGAAGGCTGTTCGCATTGATCCTGCATTTACAACCTGTGTCGTGACTTTGAAAGAAGTTTTGTGGAATGAGGTATCTATTACAGAGAATGATACTGCAGTAACAATTCATCCCAATGGTGCATGGTTATCTGACGACAGTATTGTTTTTGATACAGAGGATCCGGGCATAGAATTCGGATTGGATGATGAAAATCTTAAGAGAACGGAACAGGATCAATTGACAGTGACAATGATCATGTCTCCTGTTGCAGGCACCATAGCAAAGAATCTGGCTGATTATCAGATAGAGGACATGGAAAATACTGTTGCTGATACAGAACGCACTTCATCGCTGGCACAGCAGATTCAGAAGATTTTTCGCAGGTGATAGGGTATATGATTAAGAAGATGATTCGTGATATTTTAATACAGCGGCAACATAGGTTATATCGCAACAGGATTCGCTGCAAACATATCTATTATCATGACTGGGAAAATGACTGGGAAAAAATAGATCCGAAACAAAACGGACAGAAGCGGATACGTGTCATCCGATATGATCAGATCAGTGCACTTCTTGAAAAAATTGGTAAGCAGGATGCTGCTACGACCGATATTCTGATTTTTATGGGGAATTGTGGAAGCCTGACCCGCCACGCAGATGCATATGTGGAAAAATATTTTAACGAACATCCTGAAACCGTTTTATTGTATGGGGATGAGGATTGTGTTGACAGTGAAGGAAAAGCGATTAACCCATATTTTAAACCGGACTGGTCACCGGACTCCTATCTGAATGCATTTTATGTAGGGAATATTTTTGCTGTACGAGCACAAACATTAGTAGCATTTTTGAAAAAAGATAAAAGCGTTTTTTTTACCGATGCATGTTTCGGCGATGTCCTTTTTGGAAAACTGGCTGAATATGCAGGCGGTTATGCACGGCGTAATGGCTTAAATTTCAGAATCGGGCATGTAGACGAAATCCTTTTTCATAATATGTCTGCAGAAAGTCTTTTTTATGGCAGGGAGTTTTCGGAAAGCAGGCATCAGCTTTCTGAGAAAGCGATGATCAGTATTATTATTCCGTCAATGGATCATCCAGAAATCCTGAATCAGTGTATCGAATCTATTATTCTGCACGAAAGCGGAGATACGGCAAATATTTCTTATGAAATAATTGTGGTGGATAACGGGAGTACAGCAGAAAATAAGGGAAAAACAGAGAAAATACTGAAGTATGCAAAAGAAAACAGTAAATGTGCAGCTGTAAAGTATCTGTATGAGCCGATGCCGTTCAATTTTTCTAAAATGTGCAACATGGGTGCAGCAGCAGCGGTAGGAAGTTATCTGCTGTTTCTGAATGATGATATTGAGATCATTCAGGATGGTTGGCTCAGAGAACTTGTTTTTCAGGCATCGCTTCCATGGGCGGGCGCAGTGGGCGCAAAGCTGTTGTATCCAGGCACAGACCTGATCCAGCATACCGGAATTACCAAGGTGGGGCTGGGACCCATGCACAAATTACAGAAACTGCATGATGAAGAAGTTCATTATTTTGGAATGAATCGCGG
>JAGOGF010000028.1 GCA_017996845.1 Butyrivibrio sp. | reverse complement strand
AGATTTGCCATCCGGCTTCCTTCAGATTCGCAGTCACCCACGACACCCTTGCCATTGGCTATATCCTTCCCACTACCGGGCGGATTCGGGACTTGCACCCGTTGAAACGTGCGCCCGCCGGGCGCACCACAAAAACGGTATTCTGATCTGCCTGCCAATGGCTGATCAGAATACCGTTTTTTAATTCATTTCTGTCATTTCAGTATTTATTTTTTCTGCTTACTCTGTCAGCGCCCTGAGTTTCTTTCTGTCACTGATCCTGACTTCTCCTCTGGAAAGCGTAACCATATTTTCTTCTTCAAAATATTTCAGCATCCGGGATACCACTTCCCGTGCACTCCCCATCAGTCTCGCAATCTGTTCATGCGTCATTTTGACCGTATCCGTTCCATTCTTACTTGTCTCATCAATCAGAAAAATGGCAAGCCTCTTATCTGCCCCCATGAAAAGGATCTGCTGCATAGCCCACATTACATCCGAAAAATTACCCGTCGTTATGCGATAGCCAAAATTCTGTACATAAATATTTTTTTCCGCAAGCATTCGAAATACAGATGCATCGATTAAAAGTGCCTCCGTATCTTCCTCCGCATCAATATATACATCAAAGGTAATTGCTTCCAGAACACAGGATGCAGACAAAATACACACATCCCCCGCATAAAGCCGGTAAAGTGTAATTTCTCTGCCATCTTCCGACATCAGATATGTTCTGAATTGTCCTGACCTGACCAGAAAGATCCCGATACAGTCTTCATTTCCACCATGTACCAGCGTTCCTTTTTTATAACTGACCACAGATGTTCCGTTTATCAGTCTTTCTCTCTCTTCCTGTGATAAATGTTCCCAGAATGAAACATGTTCAATCAGAAAATTCAGACATTTTTCTTCCAGCATCCCAATCTTCCTTTCTCATTACCTTCTGTCCGATATCTCTTTATTCTATACCTTATTAATCAAAATGAAAAATAATACCTGAAGTCCCCGCAGCAATAATCATTTCTGCGG
The DNA here is from genome assembly GCA_017996845.1 of Butyrivibrio sp. The sequence continues at coordinate 22,810 of JAGOGF010000028.1, read as the reverse complement.
GGATCTGCTATGCACATCATTTTATGATAAATTCAAGTATAACCTTATTTTAATTATAATTCATAAATCTTCGTATATTTTTCTGTAAGATAATCAAGAAAATCATCCGGTGTAAAATCACGTCCCGTAATTTCATGCAGCCATATTTTCGGTGCCTGTCGATCTGCCTTCTCCCAGACATGTTCCTTCATCCAGCCATTGATCTTTTCCAGCTGCCCCTCTGCGATGCATTTTTCAATATCGATATCCTGTGCCATGCGGTTATAATACATTGCATTATACATATTGCCAAGTGCATAAGTTGGGAAATAACCAAATCCGGAAGTCCAGTGCATATCCTGCAGAATTCCGTCACGATCATTCTGCGGACGGATGCCCAGATACTCCTCATATTTCTGATTCCACATTTCAGGAAGATCAGCAATGCTGACATTTCCACCGATAATCTCTTTTTCCAGTTCATAACGGATAATAATATGGAACGTATATGTAAATTCATCTGACTCTGTCCGAATCAAAGATGGCTGTACGACATTCATCGCTTCATAAAATTCCTGCTCGGAAACATCTGCAAATACCTGCGGAAAAATTTCCTTTGCTTTGGGATAAATCAAATGAATAAAGCTTCTGGAACGGCCAATCCGGTTCTCGTAAAATCTGGATACAGATTCATGCTGTCCCATTGTCTTGTTATACAAATGATGTTCATAATTTTCCTGCGGCTGATATTGTTCAAACAATGCATGCCCGCCCTCATGTATAATTGAAAACATACTTGAATAAAACATGTCCGGATAATAATGTGTTGTGACACGCACATCGTTTCTTCCCAAATCATCTGTAAACGGATGCTCGCTAGTAGTAAATGCTCCCCGTTCAAAATCAAATCCCATAATATTCAGCAGATATTCTGCCATTTGTTCCTGTTGCGCCTTCGTTACGGTTCTGGAAAGAAAATCGGTACGAATTTTCTTTTTGCTGCACACAATCTTCTGTAAGATCGGAATCAGTCTGTCCTTACATTTTCCAAAATAATCATCCAGATCTTGTACTGTCATTCCTTTTTCATAATCATCCAACAGATTATCATAGGAATTTTTCATCTTCCGTTCACGAAGCGCAATTTTCTTGATTTCTGTATCACGTACTTTTCCCAGTGATGTTTCAAAAACAGAAAAATCAGATTTTTGCTTGGCATTTACCCAGTTTACAAATGCTTTATTATAAATAAGCGAAAATCTGTGATTCATAGCCGATGTAAGATTCTTATTTTTCAGATAATCTTCATATTCGCAGGTAATCATTGCCTGATCAAATTCATCCAGCATACTTTTGTTTTTATATAAAAATGCCACTGCATCAATATATTTCTTTATTTTTGTCAGTGCATATGCCTTATTTCCCAAAAAAGCAGTAATTTCTCCCTGTTCTTCCATCGCTTTGGCCGGACAGATGGTTTCCTGATCATACTGCAGAACTTTTGCTGCATGGCGATAAATATCCATCTGATCCATTGTTTTATAAACTATATCCAGACTTTTCTTCACTTCTTCTGTCATTTTACTCTCTCTTCCCCGGTATTCCGGCGCCTTTCCTTTGTCATGATTTTTGACGCATGGAATAAATTGTATCATTCATTTCGTTTTATGTCACTCCGTTCATTTTGATTTGTTGTTGCGTTATCGCAGTGCTGTGTTAAAATAAGAGTTAGGTGAAAATGCACACCTGACTCTTATCGAGATTGCTTTGCAATCTCGGCTCTATATACCTGATTATGATTTTACGCGAGGATATTCCGAATATGATAACGATACGATATGCCGCTTCAACGGATCTTGATTACATAACTGCTATAGAAGCTGCCTGCTTTCCAAGCGCAGAGGCTGCCGGAAGCGATTCTTTCAAAGACCGCCTTTTCTATTATCCCGATCATTTCTGGCTGCTTCTGGAAAATGAAAAAATAGTATCTTTTGTAAATGGAATGGTCACAGACAAGCCTGACCTGACTGATGAAATGTATGAAAACGCAGCAATGCACAGTGAACTAGGAAGATGGCAAATGATTTTCGGTGTTGATACCATCCCTTCCTGCCGTAAGAAAGGATATGCCGGGATGCTGTTGCAGAAGGCAGTTCAGGATGCAAAGGATCAGAACCGCTCTGGTCTGGTTCTGACCTGCAAAAACGCATTGATCCACTATTATGAATCCTTCGGTTTTATAAATGAAGGGATATCACAGTCTGTTCACGGAAATGTCACCTGGTATCAAATGCGACTGTCTTTTTGATTGTTTTAATATAAATTCCAGCGAGAACTTCTGAACATACGGAATTTTACTTTCCTGACAGGTAACGGTTTAATGCAATTCCTGCAAGCAGAATCCCTGCAAGCCAGTATCCACCGATCAAAATGGGAACTGCGCCTCCGTATATTTCAAATACACCTGTCATGGCACTTCCAATAGTAAGTGTTGCCACTCCACAGTTCCATAACTTTTTTACTGTAGCATTTGCTTTGGGAATCCGTGGAATTATCAGCTGCAATACATTTGGTATGATTCCTCCCATCAATGGAAAAAGAAACATCAACTGCATATAAATGGAATATACTCCATGACTGTAATATTCATAAACTGTACCAAATATTCCGCAGAAAACAGTTATCCCAATATAATGCAAAAGATCACTGTATCTGTTTCTTTTATTTAATATATACAATATCGCTTACCTTCCTTTCACTGATTGTATTACCATCTGTTGTAGGCTGATTATTAACTGTTCCATTAAAAACCATCGTGGAAGACCCTCCTCCATCAAGATTGTATGCTGTCGTAGCTCCGATACTTTGCATAAATGCAGCCATTTGATACAGTGATAAGCCACTGCTTTGTGATGTTCTTCCATCAGATACCACCATCACATAATGCAGTGTATCAATCATTCCGAAAGCGGTGCGCGGGTTGCTGGTTTTAGCCTGATCCACTTCTTCATTTTCTGAAACAGTTATTGTACCATTTGTCAAAAGCCCCGGCCCAAATGCCAATACCTGCCAGGCTCCTTTATCCATCAATTCCTGCGCTGTTATATCCCCTTCTTTTATAACTTCGCATGTTCCATCTAAATAAATCACAAGATCCTCCTGATCTGCTCCTGCGGAAGTATCCCTGTATAAAACACCGTTGCGAATCACATATCCGCTGCGTGCACTGTAATAGTCACCATTAATGGCAAGAATTGCATTGTTATCCGCAGCAATATCAGATGTTGTTGCTGTAATATTTTTACCATAAGTATCATTTGCAAATGCAGCCTGCAATTCATCCACATCAGATAAGGTGATCTCTGCAACATAGATGTCAGTGTCATATTCCCGATACTGCGTGATCTGAATTGCTACATTCCCATTGCTATAGGAGGTATCTGTCAATATCTCATTCTGATCACCCGTTTGCGTATCCGTGTTTTGCGCCGCAGAATCAGTCTGCATCGTTTCAATTTTCTGATAACTGTGCGGAATAACAAAACCGTCTAATAATATGTAACCGGTATATATGACAAGAACCGCAGTATAGATGCGTATCCATAAATTACTCTTTTTGCATTTTCTTTTCGTAGGAATACCTCCGTACAAAATGTGGAATTTTTTTGTTCTATGCACATTACTATATTGTCTGAACTTTAAAACAACCTAAAAGAAAGGGATTCAAAATGGAAAATCTTAACACCGTAAAAAAATCATTTTGGAAAAATTATCGTTTCGTCATCTGCATGATGGTCTCTATTGTTGCTGGAACTGCAACCGGACTCCTCTGGCCGGGCGCAACCATTTTGGAGCCACTGGGAACACTTTTCATCAATGCTATGTTCTGCGTAGTCGTTCCGATGGTCTTTGCCTCTATTGCTTCTGCAATCGCAAATATGAAATCGCTCTCCCGCGCCGGAAAAGTAATGGGAACAACAATCATTACCTTTTTGTCTACCGCCGCAATCGCTTCCATCATTATGTATATTGTTGTTTCTGTCATCAATATTGTTCCGCAGGGATTTAATGTTTCTGAAATGGTCACAGAAACAACAAAAGCTGCTGATATCTCAACCGGTGATCTGATCGTCAATTTCTTTACCAAGCCGGATTTCAGTGAATTACTTTCCCGCCGCGCAATGCTGCCTCTGATTGTCGCTTCCATTCTGTTTGGCTTCGGCGTGCAGATGTCAGGCGGTCCGGAAACAATGACTGCAAAGGCACTTGCAGATTTTACCAAATGTATCATGAACGTTGTAAAACTGATCATCTATTATGCTCCAATCGGCTTTTTTGGATTTTTTGCATACCTGGCTGCTACCTATGGCCCTGAATTGATTGGCAGTTACGGCAAAACACTGATTGTATATTATGTGGTATGTTTCGTCTATATGTTCATCTTTTTCCCTATCTATGCAAGATTTGGTGGTGGAAAAGGTGCTGTCAAAGTCATGTTCAGTCACCTGTTTGAACCTGCAGCCGTTTCTTTCGGAACCTGTTCTTCTGTTGCAACAATTCCTACAAATATGAAGGTTGCAAAAGACACCGGTATTTCTGAAGATGTATCCGAGATTGTTCTGCCTATGGGTGCAACGATGCACATGGACGGCTCTGCTATGTCCGCGATCATAAAAGTTGCCTTTCTGTTTGGTATCTCCGGTATTCCGTTTGGTGCAGAAAAAGCCATTCCTGCAATCATTGTTGCGGTTTTTTCTTCTGTTGCAATGTCCGGCATTCCGGGCGGCGGCGGTGTAGGCGAATTGGTGCTGTGTTCTATTTTCTTCAACCATTCTCCAGAACAGTTATCAGTTTCATACACACTTGCACTTGCAATCGGTAATCTTGTGGATCCGCCTGCTACAATGGTAAATTCCGCTGGGGATTATGTCGTTTCCTTTATTGTTTCACGCTATGTGGACGGTAAAGACTGGCTGCAGAAACAGTTATCCAAAGCAGCATGATGATTCGATTTTTATTCATTTATATATAATCAAAGAAGCAGAAAAAGCACATGGTTCAAGTGCTTTTTCTGCTTCTTTGATCTTTACGATTTTCTGATCCGCTTTAAGCCAGACCGGCTGGGCATTCGGTTTATTCGCAAATTATTTCTTTTTCTTTGTTTTCTTTTCTGATTCAGTTTCAGTTTCTTTTGCGTCTTTTTCTGTCTTTGCCCCACTATTTTCAAACCAAAATCCAAATGCAGCTACAGAAAGACCAATTACAACCATTACTACCGCAACAATATTTTCCATCATAATATATAAGCCTCCATGGGGATATTTTCAGTGTTTTCAGCCCAGGCTCATATACTCTTTTTACCATCCTTTTTATGTTGATACCGTAATATCCTGTCACAAAAAAACAGGGGAATGCCCATACTCCGTACGATACTGCAAAAAGTCTGAAATAGTAAGAGACATAGCAGTATATATAATACTGCAACCGGCATGAGAATAACCACATTTGGTACCCCGGAAAGCGGTTCTCCCTGTTCAAGAAGCCCTCTATCCACTCTGTTCAAATCTTCTGTGCGTGTTACTTTAATCGGCTCATATAAATCACTTCGTACCGTCTGCACACAATCCGTCTGAAAATGGCTATAGTAAGTTAGGGTATCAGAAATCGGCAGGAAACAGCATATTCCTGCAAATAGTACCATTACTGCTATAAAAAAACTGATTTTATCCTTCCCGCTCAATAATCTGCTCATTTTCATCTCTCATTTTTCTATATCACTTTATAGATGTAATCATCATATAGCACATTTTGTTTCCCGTAAATAAATATATCAATCACTTTTTTAAAGCAAACTTCCCTATCATTTTTTATACTTTTCCCCCTGTAAACCAGCGGTATATTGACTTTATTATGCTCTTGAAATATGCTTCTCTTATATATTTATTTTATAATTTGTAATATACGCTGCGTCAATGCAGCCACTAATTATGCAAGGAGCAGGAACTATGACTTTTGTATCACAGATGAGCAGCAGTTCAACCGTAAAAGCAGGCCTTTTGGCATTTCGGGGGACTACTATGCCTTTTTCCAGGATGCGGTTATAATTTCTGCGTTAAATTCAGAGCATATTGGTCTTCCTTACAAAACATATTCCTTTTTTAACAAGGGATATGTTTTTATTTTCGTAAATCACAATTGATCGTAAGGGAGAATAACAAAATGATTCAAAATAAAAAAAATACTACAATTTCATATGCAAAAAACATTCCACTTGATTATCTTTTCTGCTTTCTTCGCAATTTCGGTGTAGCGCAGGCTATCTGGGTATTATATATGATTTACCGCGGTCAGAATTTAATGGGCGTCGGTATTGCAGAAGGTGTTTTCCATATCACCAGTCTGATCTTTGAAGTTCCAAGCGGCGCGGCAGCAGATCTTCTTGGCAGAAAGCGTGTTATGATTCTGGGTAGAATATTGTCTGTACTTTCTTCCCTGTGTATGCTCAGGGCCCATAGTCTGCTGGCGTTCTGCGGGGCATTTATTCTGTCTGCGCTCAGTTATAATCTCCTGTCCGGTACCGAGGATGCACTTGTCTATGACAGTATGAAAGTTTCCGGTACAGAAAACCAATATCTCAGCGTATCGTCCAGGCTGAACATTATCATTGAAATTTCCCAGGGACTTGGTCCCTTTATCGGTGGTTTTCTTTCAGACAGATCTTTTACATTATGTTATCTGACGGATCTGTTTATTGTAACATTATCCATGCTGCCACTTTTATTAATGAAGGAACCTCCCGTTCTGACTGACAAGTCCGTGAATAATTCTTCTGTAAATGAGCATTCTTTTTCCCATACAGAAATAATTTCTCTATCTGCAAGCTTTCTTAACCACTTTAAAACCGTTTATCGCATTCTTCGCCAGAATCCTTCTGTAGTAAAGATTTTACTGTATTATCCGGTTGTTACATCCTTTGATGCTGTTTTATTTTTTTATGGACAGCAGTACTTTGCAGATTATGGATTAACCCGCCTGCAAATCAGTAGTATTATGGTGGTGAGCAGCACTTTTTCCTGCCTCACAGCACTTATGTGTACACGTATCCTTGCAATTTTAAAAGAAAAGACAAAATATATCATCTCCGTCTGTATGGGGTTGTCCATTTTATTTTGCGCATTTCCAAATCTGCAAAGCAGTATTGTCTTTTTCATCCTGGCAAACACGGTTAATGCACTGATCTACCCCATTGAATCTTCTTCTCTCAATGCATTGATTCCGTCTGCACAGCGTGCAACCATCATATCCGTTGACAGCATGTGTTATTCCCTGTCTATGATCCTGTTCTTTCCTTTGTGTGGTGCCATTGCAACTCGCTGGAATCTTCATATTACCTTCACTGCTTTGGGGATTTTACAGCTATGCCTGATGCTGATCCTGTTTCATGCAAAACGTACCCGCAGAACTCGAACGTAAATCATATTTGATCAACCTTTTGAAAAAATAAGCACAGCATTAATGCTCATCATCACAACAGCAACTGCAATCAGTGGTATCATTCCATCAATGAATCCGGGATAGGGCGCAAGACTGTAATACAATAAATAACAAACCATACTGATAGCCGCTGCCGCAAGGATCAGCATCACACTTCCCAACGTGACCGGCATCCCAAAACGCCCTATCCCATATAGAAAGCTCACCAGTGACAATTCCAGTACTGCCCATGCAGTGATGATCAAAAGTTCAGAAGTTACCTGCCGGTGCAGCAGTCCGCTTGTAACTGCCAGCAAAACCACATATATGATTAATCCAGCTGCCGCAATCCCCCACCCGGGGATCGTCTGTATCTTTGCCTGCATCTGATTCCCGTTCAGTCCTTTGACTGTAAGCACAACACCCGCCATTCCGAGAACAAATGCCAGTCCGATACACACCGTTCCAAATGTGGTACCGCCTGCACCTGGTCTGAATGTAATTCCCCACCAGATCAGATAGAAAATACTGCAAATGACCATCAGCGAATTTCCATAAAGAATTTCTCTTATCTGTGTCGTATAGTTCTGAAACATGCCTCCACCTTTCTTATATTACTCCCTTTTAGCAGTTTCTTTCTTCGGATTTCTTGATTTTCGGACTGCTCTGGTAGTCTTATCATGAAAATCAGAAGATAGTACACTGATATTGCCATCTACCTCAAGAACTGCCAGATCAACATCTGCTACCTTCTCCGCACCATGCTCTCTGATTGCTTCCAGCAGTTCATCCGTCGTCAGCTTTGCCTTTTTCATATTGGCATCATTAACGTGTCCCTTATAGATCAGCATCAATGGCTCACCCTGCATCAGCCTGCCAAACCACGGAAACCGGTATAGACATTCTTTAAAAAGGAAATCTGTAATAAATAATGCCGCAGCAGCTACCAGTCCCCCTGGGAGAGAGGTGTCCGATCCAACCATCGCATTTTGCACTGCATTGCTTAGCAGCATGATAAATACCAGATCCATAACCGAAAGCTGTGCAATTTCTGTTTTACCAAAAAAACGAATTGCAAAAACAATAAAAAGATATACTGCCACAGAGCTTAGTCCAATCAGAATAAAATGTATCAGAACAGTCATATTCTTCCTCCTGTATAAAGTGTTATCTTTATCTTATCACCCTCCTGTCACAATGAAATAATAATCTTGACAAAAAAATAATCCATGTGTATAGTTCACTTTATTAACTATTCATTTTATGAACCAAGCGAGGTTTTCATGAAACAACTGACCAATGAATGGATAACCAATAAACTATGTGAGGATCTGCTTTCTTCCTGGCTTGCACTATCTGCCTCAGTAAGAAATGAACGTCTGGTACGTTCCCTTACTTTCCAGGAAGTTTTCATCTGCAATATTCTTTCTCATGCACAGACTGATGGAACAGAAGAAATTACAGCTTCTGTTATTGTAGAACGAACCGGTATATTAAAATCTCAGGTCAATAAGATACTGGATACCATGGAACGGAAACAACTGATCGAACGACTCAGATCGCCCCACGATAAAAGATATGTCCTGATCCGCCTTACAGTTTCTGGTCAGACACAATATCAGAAAGAACACAAGCATATTCTTGGTATTATGGAACAATTGATCCTGCAGCTCGGTTCTGATGAAACCAAGCGTCTGATACCAGAGCTTTCGCACATCGCTGCTATTATGAAAGAAATGAAAGAGGAATAAAATATGATCAGAATACTTACAGATTCCGCATCCGATTTTGAATTATCCGAAGCAGAAAAACTGAATATCACTGTTCTTCCCATGCAGATCCAGTTTGGTAATACTTCATTTCTGGACAGATATGAGATCACAGCAGATGCCTTTTATCAGAAACTGATTGAAACAGATGCACTTCCTTCCACGAGCCAGATCAACCCTTATACATTTGAAACAGAATATCAGAAAATAAATTCTGCCGGGGATAGTGCCGTTGTCATTCTGGTAGGAAGTGATTTGTCCGGAACTTATCAAAATGCTGCACTTGCTGCTGCAGACTATGACAATATCTATGTCATTGACAGTAAAAATGTCACTGTTGGCGAGCAGTGCCTTGTCCGTCTTGCAGTACAGCTGCGGGATGCAGGCAAAATCGCCTCTGATATCGCTGCCGTTCTCAATCAAAAGCGGGATAAAATCACTATATTAGCGCTGTTAAATACGCTCGAATATCTTAAGAAAGGTGGCCGCATTTCTGCTGCCGCTGCTGCTGTAGGTAATCTGCTGGTCATTAAACCTGTTATTACATTGCAGGCCGGAAAAATTGCTGTCATAGGTAAAGCACGCGGATCAAAAAGCGGTAATAATCTGCTCATTGAACAGATCAAAAAAGATGGGATCGATTTTTCTCTTCCTCTTGTTCTTGGTTATTCCGGTCTGGAACGTACTCTTTTGGACAAATACATTGAAGACAGCAGATTTTTGTGGGATGCACATATCACGTTTCCTGATATCAGCCAGATGGGAAGTACCATTGGAACACACGCAGGCCCCGGCGCCGTTGCTGTAGGATTTTTCCGTCCATAACCTTCCCTGCTGTGTCTTTTTGCATTTTTTCAATATTCATGTTAGAATGATCAATATCCCCCTATGGGGGATATTGATCAGAAAGGATTCTAATATGAAAAAAAGGATTGCGTTATCAAATGCAATATTTGCAGCAGTTCTATCTGCCTGCCTTTATGCTATGAGTACCCCGCTTTCCAAGCTCCTGCTGCAGCAAATTTCTCCTGCCATGATGGCTGCCTGTCTATATCTGGGTGCGGGATTTGGTATGTCTGCCACCGGATTATTTTTGCACTTTAATGGAAATACCAGGTCTTCCTGCCATCTTGACCAGTCTGATTCTTCCTGGTTGGCTGGTATGATCCTGTTAGATATCATCTCCCCGCTTCTTCTGATGACAGGTCTGTCACATACCTCTGCAGCGAACGCCGCGCTCCTCGAAAACTTTGAAATTGCTGCAACTGCTGTATTTGCTTTTCTGTTTTTTAAGGAACATATATCAAAAAAACTATGCACAGCAATTGTACTGATAACAATTGCCAGCATAGTCCTGTCTTTTGATTCATATAAAATTTTCTCTTTCTCATATGGATCCCTGTTGATTCTTCTTGCCTGTGCCTGTTGGGGCCTTGAAAACAATTTTTCCAGAAAACTGTCTTCCAAAAATCCTATTACGATCGTTGCGATCAAAGGCCTGTTTGCCGGTACCGGTTCACTGATCGTCGTCTTTTGGACCGGCCAATATAAGCTTCCTTTTTTTGGCTGTTGATTGCTTTTGCAATCGGATACATTACTTACGGAGTAAGTCTGATTTTATATATTTTTTCCCAACGCAGCCTTGGCGCTGCAAAAACAAGCGCCTATTACGCTTCCGCTCCTTTTATTGGAGCGCTTTTCTCTTTTTCCGCGAACTGCCTTCTCTGCATTTTATAATGGCACTTGTTCTGATGCTCCTCGGAACCATCCTGATTCCCTCCGGTGATTCTGTTTCTGAAGCATCTACGGCAGCACAAATGCAAAGGAACTGATATTAACCTTTTGAATCATACCTGCTCGCTGTATCGGAAGAGCTAAGAAGTCCACTTGCACTATATTGACTGGAAAGAGAATCTGCCCCTGCCTGCGCATTTGCGCCGATATGTTCTGCAACAAAAGAAACTTTTTCCGAAAAATCCGAGCCTGCGCCAAAGGCTTTTTTTATTGTACTGATATCAGCATTCTTCAGCTTATCTTCATCTACACTGATACTTCCGTCTTTTGCAATCGTAACTCCAACATTCTTAAGTGCAGTGCTATTATTCGATGCCGCTGATTTGAGCTGTGAACAGTAAAAGTTATTCAGTGTTGAAGGCGATTTTTTAAGCGACTTCAGCACGGAATTATAATTATCTACCAGTGTTTTCACTGTATCACAAACTTCCTGCTTATCTCCGCTGCTCTGCGCCTTCGAAAGGATGCTGTCTGTACTGTCAGAAGAAAGCGCAGTAGATGCTGTTTCAAGTGCAGTAGCTGACTTTGCAAGTTTTTTATAGGAACTGCTGGTATTGGATCCGGTATTGAGCTTACTTTCCAGCAAAGCTGCAATAGAATCATCTGAATCACTTGTTTGAATATAGTTGGCAAGTGAAGCGGTATGTATGTTCAGTCCTGCCTGTGCTGCAGATGTATTTACCATTTGCGTTGTTACTCTCATATACTGCCTCCCACTGATTCTTTTTTATAAACACTTCTGACCAGACAAAAATGATCACATAATTCTATTTTGTTTTATTTCGGCATAATAATACAAAAAAATAACCTTTTCCTCGCAGATTGCAGAATATCCGTCTGATCATCTATCCCCGTTTCGGCTTCCTTTTTTTCCCCTTGTTCCGGCCCTGTCAACTGGTTCTGGTCTGTCATAAGGATCCCATTCTTTTCCCTGATGCTCTGTCAAAATACTGCATGCCTTTCTGCTTTTCATTTCACCCGTATCATCCAATTGATAAGACAGATCAGGCATCCGATCTTGCATAGGAATTCTTCATCTGGCAGCTTGTCTCATACAATACCTTATTCAGCACCTGCTGCGTGTGTTTTTGCAGCATTTCTGCGATTTTATCATTTGCTTTTTCACAAATTTCCTTACGCTTAGAGAGCTCTGCCTCACCCATTTCCTTATCAAAACATCCAATCAGTTCATGCCCTTTAGACTGCACTGCCAGCTGATATCGTTCAATATGAGAAAGACATTTCCCATAATGCGCATCCGCCAAGGCACCCAGCATACGACTGGCCCAGTAGAAGTTATCCGTAGAAACATCTTCCGTTGTTCCTGCCAGATATTCCGGCGTACTGTCAACTGCCGCATAAAAAGGTACCATTGCATTAAATACATTTGATCCAAATGCAAGCCACTCAACGGCACAATATTCCTTCGGAACATCCGGTCTGAGCTGAATCAAAGCCATAAAATCATTCCGGTTGATTCCAATTGATCTGTATGCCCCACGCATTGAGGGATCCCCATAGGATGCATATGGATCATATGGCGTTCCCTGATAATGCGAAGACAAAAGATATTTTATATCCTCCTGTGTGATCCGTCTTTCCGGTACTCTGCACCACGGAATGTCATCCGAATCCGTTCTGTAATCCGCATTTGGTTCATCCCAGATACTCGTGTGCGGATTCAGATAACGTTCCATAAACCATGCCCGCGGTGTATTGTATACATGATCTGCATCATCATGACTTCCAAAAGCTTCTCTTGGATTAAACCCACTTTGTAAAGACAGATCCAAATGATGATTCTTTATAAAATCATCCAGATCAGCTGAACACATGTAATTTTCCTGTTTCCCCAATGCATCCGTCAGATCAAATGCATCAATGCCAAGCTGATTGGGCATTACCACATATGCATCATCCGGAACTTTTCTGGCAATCCAGTGGTGTCCGCCAATGCTTTCCAGCCACCAGATCTCATCTGTATCCTGAAACGCAATCCCATTCATTTCATAGGTTCCATATTTTTCCAAAAGATTTCCCAGTCGGATCACGCCTTCTCTTGCACTGTGAATGTAGGGCAGCACCAGAACTACAATGTCTTCTTCTCCTATTCCTCCTGCCCGTTCCTGCTGTCCTTCCTTTTCAGGAAGGTAATCAACCAATGGGTCTGCCCCCAGTACTCTTTCATTTGAAGTAATTGTCTCCGTTGCAGTCATCGCAACATTCATTTCATTGACACCGCTTGCTGCCCATATACCTTCATCCTTCAATACATTAGGAACTGCTGTATAGCGCATGGGATCTTCCGGAAGTTCTATCTGAACATGGGATAAAACCGATTGATAGCTGCGTGGCTGCTCCTGTGGATGTATTACAACAAACTTTTTTGCTGTAAACTGTCCGGACGGTGAATCATCATTTCGTGCGATCATTGTAGAGCCATCATAAGATGCCTTTTTACCAACCAAAATTGTTGTACATGCCATTTCTTTTCTCCCTTTTCACAATGAAACTGATTATTTTCAAAACAGATACGTCATAAGGAACAAAATCACCAGATAGATAATATTCCAAAATGAAAATACTGCAATATAACGTCCTTTGCCGTCATTAAACTCTTCCGCATAGAATTTATATGAAATAAGGCTTGCCATAGATGCAATCAATGTTCCAAGACCTCCAAGATTCGTACCAATGATCAAAGATCTGTAATCCTGTGTGAAGCCCGACAGCAAAATTGCCGCAGGTACATTACTGATAAACTGTGAAGCAAGAACCGATACCAAAAGTGCTCTTCCGCTTATCAATACCTGTAATGCATCACTGACCGCTTTCATCCTCCCCATATTTCCAACAAAGACAAAAAAGAATACGAAGGTCAGAAGCAAACTGTAATCCACGTTCAAAAAAAGCCGGCGATCCATAATCGCGATTGTAAGAATCGTAATCAAAAGAAGAATTCTATAGTCCAGAATTCTTGCAACTGTAAGAATTGCAAAAATAAAAAGAAATATATATATAAACAGCTTTTTCCTGTCAGATATTTTCGGATTACCTCTAATTTTCATTTCTAATTTCTGATTCTGCATTGTTAAGATATTAATCAAAAGCAAAATCAGTGCTGCAAAAGAATATGGAAACATGATTTTCAAAAATGCCTGCATACTGATATCAAACTGTGTATACAGATACAGATTCTGCGGATTGCCAAACGGTGTCAGCATACTGCCCAGATTTGCGGCTATTGTTTCAAATACCAGCAATGAAACATTACTGCACTGCATACCGGTAAGTGTGATCAGCATGATCGTAAAAGGCACAACCGTAATGAGTGTTACATCATTTGTCAGAAACATGCTCATAAAAAAACATAACAGAACCAAAAGCCCTGCCATAGTCCTGAAATTCTTTATGCCGGACAACAGCTTGTGACTCAGCACATCAAAGGCCCCGACACTGACTATTCCTGCTACCGTTGTCATCAGACAAAACAAAAGCGAAAGAACACTGAAATTTATATAGCCGATATAGGCCTTCGAAGGCTGCACAAAAAAACAGGAAATCAGTGCCAGAACAAAAGCAACTGTCAGTACCGTCTCATGCTGTATGAAAAAAATTACCTTTTTCATTTTTCTTCCGCACGCATTTGTTCAAACTGCTTTTTTTCCATCTCCATATTGATATAAAGTTTTTGAAGATTCCATTTACGATTGGTCGGTGTCAGTACTGCTTTATAACAAAGTCCAGCCTGCTTTTCCCGAAGTCTTGCAAGAACATGATCCAGATGCTTTTCTGTCAGATCACAGAAAATCACAAGACTATTTTTTCCGTCATATTCTTCTGAAACTTTTTCATCCGGAACATTGTTCAGGATTTCTTCCATCATTTGATCCGTATTCTTTTCAGCCACCTCCTGCAGTCTGATCTTCATGTCCCCTGTTATTTTTTTCAGAATTTCAAGTTGCGCCTGTGAACAGGCTACCGCAAGTATTTTTTCCATTTTCACCTACATTTCCATGCTTTCTGCAAGCATACGCACGCCTTTGCATTATATTGTCGTTATCTTCATCCATTATAATAGCTGCATCAATATTAATAAAGCTTTCGAAAGTATACATCCACGGGTCAATATATGTTATAACAAAAGAAAGAATATAATCGGAGGAACTGCCATGAAACTGGAAAAGTATATGGGATGCTCCCGCGCAGCACAAAAGCTCGAAAAAGCTGATCTGGTACTGAAAAATGCCAAAATCGTCAATGTCTTTACCGATCGCATTGAAAAGGGAAATATTGCGATCACAAATGGAATGATCGTTGGAATAGGCGATTATGAAGGTCTGGAAGAAATTGATCTTGCAGGTCAATACGTGACCTCCGGTTTTATTGACGCGCATCTCCACCTGGAATCAACTTTAGTGAACCCGCAGGTATTGATCGCACGAGCTACAAAGCATGGTACAACAAGTTTCATCGTAGACCCGCATGAAGCGGCAAATGTATCCGGAACTGATGGAATTGATTACCTTCTGGAACAGACCAAAGACTCTCCTGCGCATGTTTATATTATGATTGCGTCCTGTGTTCCTTCTTCTGAAATTGAAGATAACGGTTATACCCTGACTGCTGAAGCAATGCAGCAATATCTCAAAAACTACCGTGTTCTCGGACTTGGGGAAGTAATGGACTGTTATGCAGTCATTAACGGAGATCCTGAAATGAATGCCAAACTGGAACTGTTTGACGGTAAGATCAAGGATGGACATGCACCAGGCCTTACCGATGAACAGCTTGCGGCTTATGTTCTGGCAGGTGTTACAACAGATCATGAAGGTACCAGCTACGAATACGTTATGAAAGAGCGTTCCATGGGGATGATCTGTCATATTCGCGAGGGGTCGGCCGCCAGAAACCTGGAAGCAATTGTTCGCGGAATTGTGGAAAACAATAATAATACAGAGGGATTTTGCTTCTGTACAGATGACAAGCATATTGAAGATATTGAACAGGAAGGTGACATTGATCATAATGTCCGCAAAGCAGTCAGTATGGGGATCAGTCCCATTGCTGCTGTTAAAATGGCAACCATCCAACCGGCAAGGTGTTATGGTCTGCGAAGAACAGGTGCCGTTGCTCCCGGATATGATGCTGATCTGGTAGTATGGGATTCCATTAAGGATTTTAACGCGCAGATGGTTTTTTATAAAGGAAAGCGGGTAGATACACAACTGCAAATCACGCCCAGGCCCTGCCCCGCAGCGCTGAAAAATACTGTGCACCTTGCACCGATTGATCCCAAGCAGCTCATTTTGCGGCATTGCGGTGAACCCTTCCCCGTTATCGAAATGATTCCGGGCGAAATACTTACCCGCCAGATTATGCTCCCGCTTCCGGGATATGATGTTTTCATGCCAAATGGAACGATAAACAAAATTGCCGTTTTTGAACGGCATAAGGCAACCGGTAAAATCGGTGTCGGAGCAGTATCAGGCTTTGAGATTCATCACGGTGCCATCGCTTCTTCTGTTTCCCATGACAGTCACAATATTATTGTGATCGGAGATAATGATGCGGATATCATACTTGCTGTTAAAGAATTGGAGCGGACACACGGCGGACATACCATTGTTGAAAGAGGGCAGGTATTTGAAACACTCCCGCTCCCGATCATGGGTCTGATTTCTGATCAGCCCTATGAGTATGTTACCGATATAACCAAACGTATGATACAGAAAGCGCATGACATGGGAGTTCATAAAGATATGGACCCGTTTATAACACTTTCATTCATGGCACTTACGGTAATACCCGAAATTCGTCTGACTCCGCGTGGTATTTATAATGTTACGGAGCAGCGCTTTTTGTATCATTAGGATGCTGTTTGCCATAGTATATCATTCCAAAAATATATGCATGCCTGACTTTTTCTGTCCTGCATGCCAAAACAGATGCAGGTGTTTTCCCCGCATCTGTTTTTTATCCTCTGATCACACGATTTCTCCCTGTCTCTTTTGCTCTGTACAAGGCCCGATCTACTCTCTGATAAATCATTTCTTCTGTATCCTCATCCAATGCCACTGTTACGCCGACACTGACCGTTACAAAATCCACTTCCGAAAAATACGTTTGCTCAATTGTCCGCCTGATCCGCTCTGCAACCTCAACTCCTGCTTCAATTCCGGTATCCGGCAGAACACACAGAAATTCCTCGCCTCCCCATCTTCCCAGCGTATCCTGCTTGCGAATGACAGAAAGCGCACATTGCGCAACCTTCTGTAAAACAGTGTCCCCCACTTCATGCCCATATGTATCATTGAATACCTTGAAATGATCAATATCGAACATAACAACGCAAAGGCGTCCTTCCTTTGTTCTTTTAGTAATCTCATATTCCAGAACACTTTCAACTCTGCGCCTGTTATAGATTCCTGTCAGGTCGTCAATAGCTGCCATTTTTTCAAGTTTATGATTTGACTCTTCCAGTTCTGAAGTAATTGCTTCCAGAAAAGTCAGAAGCCTGTTCGTATATGGAATTTCAATATCTTCCTTATCCTGCAATTGCACATCACTGATAACCGATACTTTTTGTGAAATTTCGACTGTCTCTTCCCGCATACCCACTACCACAATTGAGCTGTTCAGTACCCCTCCGCCCCTGCTGCACTGAATAATCTCTGCAAAGGAGTACGCACCGATTGCATGGGGAAACAGCTTGCTGTAATAGGAAACCTCTTTTTTCCCAGCTTCTTTTAGAATTGCAATCCGGTTTCCGCATATCCAGGCCGTTAACCCCTGTGGTTCAAAATCTGCCATTCCCTGACACATTTTAAAACTCTCAACCAGAATATGCGCAGGATTCCCATAGGATAATCTTACCTTTTCTCCTTTATGAATATCCGATGTCAGATAAATACTCCCATCCTCCGTATACCCGGAAGGAGTCCGTGCAATCGTCATTTCCTTTCGTTTAATTACCAGTGGAAATTCGCAGGTATTTCTGATTAAATATTTATCCGGTATCACATTTAAATACTTTTTATAAATTGAAACAATCGGTTGCCCATCAAGCTCTGCAATACAAGTATTTCCTTTTGTCCTGGTAACCTCCATTTCCTTCCCGATCGCATGCCATCCAAGGCTGTACCCTGCCTGGATCTGCAGCTTTTTACCGGAAAAAATCGTTGCAATGATGCCTTTCTGATAAATTTCCTTACCAAATACATATAAATTATCCTGTGTATAAATATGGTTTCGGCTCTTTTCGGTACTCATATTTTCTGCCATTATTCCGGCATATTCTTCCGTTAGGACTCCTGCTCCTCCGCCAAAAATCGTTATACTGTCATCCTGTTCCATTATTTTATTCAAAAATCCATCTATTGCAAGATTGGAGGTTGTCGCCATAACCTGCAACCCAACAGGATGTTCTTTATTTTCAATATGCTTTACAATATCCTGCCCTGCAAGAACAGGATCTGTTTCGCTGCAATCATATGCAACCACTTCAATATCAGACTCCTCAAAAAAGAAAAAGCTGAAATCAAGCATGTTTATATGCATTTTGCCCTGTACAACACTGGAACAGGCGGTCATTCCCACAATAGACGCTTTTGGAATCTCCTGTTCCAAAAGGGCAAGCATTTTGCGTGTCTGAACCGGATCTGAAATTCCCACAAAAATCTGCAGCAGAATACTCTTTGCTGTATGGTACACTTCGGTTTCCTTTACCTGTTTCACGATTCCGTACAAATCTTCCCAGTCAGCAATTGAATAGGTTTTCTGCTCCATATGATCCCTTTCTGCCATATATAGATATAGCTGTTTTTTTCATATTCCCATATAAATATTATAACATTATATCGATTCTTTTCGATTATAATATCGAATTATCGAAACATTTTGGGAAAAAAATTTCAAAAACACTTAAAATGCACTATATTCAAGCACAATGTATTTCGTAGGATCCGGATCCTATTCCTCCTCCGGATATTGCATCCCCCAGCTTCTACGAATTTCTGACATGATGCGCATCACATCTCTGGTATATTGCAGGTACATATGATTTTCACTTCCGGTAACAGCTTCCTCCATATCCTGAATTTCATATACAAGCGCATCAGAAGTATTTCCGGCCTCAATTACTTCAGTATGCCCATCCTCTGTGTATGTTATGACAGCCTTCTCTCCCCGCGGATAATCATTCAATTCAATAAAACCTTTATCAAACGCAATAATTCCGCGCTTCGGCTGTTTGGCATGAAGAGAAAGCGTAACCGTTGCCATCTCCTGTTCCTGATTCATCAATAAAATGCCTGCCTGCTCGTCAACTCCGGTCTCTGCAAAACGTACCTGCGACTGTATCTGATCCGGACAGGATGTCATAAACCACCTGACACAGGAAATTGCATATACCCCGATATCCAACAGCGCACCTCCAGCAAGATTTCTGTTAAAAAACCTGTTTTGCATATTGTATTCCTTATAACTTCCAAAATTCATCTGTATGATACGAAGCGGTCCGAGTCTGCCGGAAGAAATCACCTGATTCAGTTCTCGGTATACCGGCATATGATATAGCGTCATTGCTTCCGCAAGAATAACATGCCTTTCATCCGCCATTCGGACTGCCCGTTCGAGTTCCTGCGTGTTTAAGGTAATTGATTTTTCACAAAGTACATGTTTCCCTGCAGCAAGTGCTTTTTCAAGTAAACCGATATGTGTATTGTGCGGCGTTGAAATATAAATGATATCCACCAAATCATCCGAAAACATTTCATCCGGATCATCATATACTTTTGCTATCCCGTATTCTTTTGCAAATGCAACAGCTTTTGAATGTGTACGGTTTCCAACTGCGTATAACGTATTGCCGATTTTTTTCATTGCCTCTGCCAGTTCATGTCCGATCACGCCAACCCCATAGGTTGCCCAGTTGTACTTCTTTTGCATATTCATCCTCATTTCTCTTTCTATCATGCTGCACTTTCTGTTTTGCTTTTGGGCAGCATGCAGATTGTTTTACTCTCTTCTCTGCATGACATATTCCTTCAATCTCTGATCTGTACCATTTTGGATCAGATATTTACAAACCGGATCATATTCCATTACCCGCCTTACCATGTCCTGATCCAGTTCGGGAAGTACATCAATCAGACTGCGTTTACTGATATCCATTATTTTCTTCAGTGCCTGTGTATCTTTCTGTTTGCGCAGCGCATCCTTGGCAGGATAACCCTGTCCCATCGGCTCCCCCAAAAAAGCTTGCAGTGTTTCTGTCAGATTGATTTCCGCTGCCCATCCCCAGTTAAGGCCAAGCGGATAGGATAATGCATTTCCTGCATTGATCCTGCCAAACAGATACGCATCAGAAACATTTCCGGCATATCCGCACAACACCCCCGGCAGACTGTTACAGGCAAGCATCATTCCCTGTCCTGATGAACATCCTGTAATAATATAATCCACTGCGCCACCAGACAGCAGCAGACTGATGCAAAGTGCAATATCAATATAAGATAGCGTAATCTGCATATTCTGCGTTATCCCGAAATTAATGATTTCAGTATCCCCTGAAACAGCTTTGTGAAGCGATTGTTCTATAATCTGATTTTTGTCTTTTTGTGAACTCGCCTGAATGATTCCAATTTTCATATAGATCCTGATTTCTGTACTGTTTTGCAACTCATTTTATTTAAATTAAGGAGAAAACATCCTTACTGCAAGGAAATGTCCACCAGCATCTGCATACCAGGTCCCCCGGCTTCGGACGGTCTGCTTACAAATCCAAGTTTTTCATAAAATGGATCCTTTCCTTTCGCTGCAGATAATCCGATCATTACCTGCGTTCCCGGAATCGCAGTACTTTTCACATATTCAATCAAATGCATCACGATAGCCCGTCCAATGCCTTGCCCCTGATACTGTGGTGTGATCGCAACATCCTGCAGGTACCAGTACATTGCCCCGTCTCCGATCAGTCTGCCCATTCCGACAGCCACTCCATCTGACATTGCCACAACATTAAACAATCCGTTTCTGATGGCTAGCTCTGCCTGTTCAAGGGTCCTGGAATAAAAATTAACCTCTTTGCGCAGACGCAGAAAATCATCAGCATGCAGCACATTATCAACCAGACTGTATTGTAAATCATTCATCATAAATTCTCCCTAATGACATAATCATCAACCATTGTTCCAATTCATTCTCAATAAATTGTATCTGTTCCTTCTTTGCCTTTTGTATTCATTTCAGAATATTATTATTTTGTCAGGCAGTATAGGATCACTGCCTGTTGAACCTCTAACAGACTTTTCTTAAATTCATATCCGGCAAAATATGCGGATGCAATTACTGCCTCCGAAACTTCCTCCCCACAATAGAATGGTGGGCAGGGATTTAAAACGGCACCACTGTTTGCACCGTTCATAATTTCCTCTGTAATCTGAAAACTTCTGAAGTCAGCTCGTGCATCCGTTGGAACCGAATCCGTACATATAATATCTTTTCCCTTTACAGCCTCCCATATATTGTGGAATACAGAAATGCCTTCCATCTCGTATCCCTTTGGACAGCACTGTGACAAATCCAGTTCCATTATAGCTGCTGCCTCTTTCCATCCCAATCCGATATTCCCGTTTGCACCGCAAAAAAGATACTTCTCTTTTCTGAAATCTTTTCTGATCTTAGAAAGGGCATACAGATCCGCCAGTATCTCACAGGGATGATTTTCGTCTGTCATGGCATTGATAATCGGTATTTCTGAATATTTTCTCATTTTCTCCAGCATTGCGATATCCGGATATCTTACAATGGATGCATCAATCCAGTTTTCGAGATATTTCATAACATCACGAATATTTTCTCTTTTATCCAGAACAGAAGGAGAAAATAAAATTGACTTTCCCCCAAGCAGATCAATTCCCTTTTCAAACGTCACTCTAGTACGAATACTTCTGTCCGGAAAGAACAGCAGAATTGTTTTTCCGCTTAATGCATTTGCATACTTTCCCGCTTTTATTTCGTCTGCCATTTGAAAAATCTTATATATTTCATCAACTGTATAATCTGTAAGTCTGAGTAAGCTTTTCATTTCCCTTCTTTCTGCCAAGAAAATCCTCTGCTGCCCAATGCAGATCAATTACAAATATGATTACTGATCAAGTATCACAGACATATAAGGCCAGTTCATAACCGGCAACATCTGTAATCGTTCCCGTATATTGAAATCCATGCTTTTCATAAAAATGTCTGAGCTTTACACGATCTGCGCAACAGTCCAGCCTTAGCGTATGAATCCCGTTTTCGGCGGCAATCTTTTTGGCATATTGAATCAGTTTATCCGATACCCCTGCCCTGGAATATTTTCTGATAACTGCCAGTTTATGAAGATAAATTGCACTTCCTTTTGGAATTTCTGGCCAATACTGCATGTCTGCATCTGTCAAAGCCATACATCCTACCACTTCATTATCTACGATAGATACAAAGAAGTTTGTAATATCATAACTTTTTGACAAAACATTCCACCTGGTGTTTGCAATCGTCCATAAATTTTGTACCTGGTTCTGTTCCATCCAGCATATGGCATCATAAAAAACCGCTTCTATTGCACTAATATCCTCTTTTGCTGCTTTTCTGATCATTTATGATTTTTACCCGGTTTTCTTTAATTACTCAACTTTCCCACCAGCATAACTGTGGAAAACGCTTGATTTTTCAAGTAAAACAACTTCATAAATCGGTGCCTTGACATTAAAATAGCACCAAATCTTTGGTATAATAAGTTCACCACAAAC
>JAGOGF010000117.1 GCA_017996845.1 Butyrivibrio sp. | reverse complement strand
GATAAATCTGTGAAATCCCCATCAGAAGATACGAGGGTGCAACCATCCTCAGATATGCAGAACCATCCCTGATCAGTTCAACTTCATTTGTCAGAATCGTCATGATCTGTGTCGGAAACAGCAATGCAGCTATCATAAAGCACAATGATATGATTATGGAAAAGCGCAGCACATATCCCAGTATGCGCTCCAGCATAGCCGTATCCCTTTTGCCCCAATACTGTGCCGTAAACATACTGCAGCCAATCGTAAGTGCTGCCATAAACAGTCCATATACAAAGGTATATTGCCCTGCCAGTGACACTGCTGCCATTGCGTTTTGATTGACGAATCCCAGCATCACCGCATCCGATGCACTGACAAGTGCCAGCATCAACTGCTGAAATGCAATCGGTATAACCAGCGAAATCATTTTACTGCGAAGTGAATTATCCTTATGCATCTTCCCCCTTCAGACTCTTTTCATATTGCTGTACATCGTTCCATGCTTCCGTATCAAATGTCTCTTTTCTGAAGTAATACTGCTTATCTTCTTCTGTGATCCTGCGAATGACCCGTGCCGGATTCCCTGCTGCAAGAGACCAGTCAGGTATATCCTTTGTTACTACACTTCCTGCCCCGATGACACAATTATCGCCAATCGTTACGCCCGGTACGATTACCGCATTCCCTCCGATCCAGCAGTTATCACCGATACAGACCGGCATACCGTATTCATATCTCGAATTTCTGGAAACCGGATGAAGCGGGTGTCCCGCCGTGTAAATGGATACATTGGGTGCCATCTGGCAATTCTCTCCGATGGTAACGCGTGCAACATCAATGATCGTGCAGTTATAATTCGCAAAAAAGTTTTTGCCTACTTCAATATGCGATCCATAATCGCAGTAGAAAGGCGGATTGATCCATGCATCTTCCGATTTGCCAAGCAGTTCTCTTACTGTCTGCTGCAAACCTGCAAAATCCGACCGATCCATGAAGTTGAACTGTTGCAGGATTCTGCGGCATTCTGTCATCTGCTCCATCACATGCTCATCTGCAATATATGCCATATTGTTATCCCTGCGTGTTACATTATCCATTTATCTGTCCTCCATGTTAGGTCATAGTCAAATTGTCTGACTTATAAAATCATATTTATTTTAGCAAATAAAAAGGCGTTTTTCTCCAAAAATTCTGTTCATTATTATAACAATCCTGTATAATCATATAATCAAAAGAAAAACAAAGAGGAAAAAATGACTGCAAAAAATGATCTGGAAAGAACCTGCGGACTTTTTCTGGAGGATGCTTCGGAAGATGTCAATTATGATTATACGGATTACCCGGTCTATATCCGGGATGGCCTCCTGTCATCCTATTGTAATTACGCTGCACAGGCGCATTGGCATGATGATGTCGAGCTGATCTATATCCGAAGCGGAGAAATGATTTATAATATTAACGGTAATATTGTAGCTTTATATCCGGGGGAAGGAATCTTTGTAAACAGCAGACAGATTCATTACGGCTTTTCAGATCACAAAGAGTGTGATTTTCTGTGCATTGTTTTTAAACCCTCCATACTTTGTGTCTCCGCTTTAGTAAAAAGCGCTGTCATTAACTCCTTGACCGAGAACCTGCAATTTCCGTACTGTAAAATGCAACCGAATATTTCCTGGCAAAAAAATGTGCTCCGCACTCTTTCTTCTGTTAACGCAAAAGATAAGAGTACAGCGCACATTATGCATCTGCAGTCTGATTTTTATCATATCTGGGAACTTCTATTTGAAAATATGCCGGAAGCGGGTATTTCCGCCGGGATGGAAGCCGAACACCTTTCTACCCTTCGGACTATGCTGGACTATATCCGAATAAATTATAGGAATCATGTAACACTTTTATCCATCGCCGCGAGCGGGAATATCTGTGAAAGCAAATGCTGCCGTCTTTTCCAGGAATATCTCCAGACAACCCCCATAAACTTCCTGAACAGTCATCGGATCAAAATCGGCATGGAGCTTTTACGTAATTCCTCTTTTTCTGTTAGCGAAATTGCAGATCTGACCGGTATCAGCGGTGTCAGCTATTTCAGTGAACTGTTTCGCCAAAAAACAGGACGCAGCCCGCGGGAATATCGTAAACGCATTCTGGAAAAGTCAGTCTGAACTGCAGGATCGCAGTTTCTATAGCAGATTGACTGGTAATCAACCTCCGGATTCGATCATATCAGTTCAAAAGATTTCAGTGCACAGCTGCCTTCGCCTTTGAAAGTCAGATACAATGCTTTTTTCCCATTTTCCATCCGAAGCGGAACGGTACATTTTTCCCATACATTTGTATATGCTACCGGAATCGTTGCAAGAACATCCCCATACCAGCTGTCCCGTATCTCGAAGTATCCCTTTGCATATCCTCTTGTTGTAATCGCAATCGCCCGGATATTATTGATATCAAAATATTTAAATCCAGCCGATGCGCCATTCTGCATATTTGCGATATAACCGTTTTCCTGATCTCCGTCTCTTCCATCCTGCATCACTCTCGGGCAGTTCTCTCCGCCTAGATAGACATCGTGTTTCTCTGTAAACAGGTGGCAGGCAATATATGCGGGGTATTCTCCCTGTCCTCTCAGTGGCCCTGCATGCAAACCGCAGGATGTAATTTCCGCCTGATGAATTTTTCCATCTGCATCGATTTGCAATTCTTCCGCACAGCCCTGTCTGCTATACCAGGTATTGCAGGTATGCCTGTGGTAAAAGATATACCACTTCTTTTTTATCTCTACCATACTCCCGTGGTTATTGGCACCATACGCCATGGAAAGTTCAGCAGGCTTGTAGCTGTCAATTCCAATATCCGTATTGCTGACAATGACGCCGCCATATACAAACTCTCCTGTCGGATCACTGCTGGTTGCATAGCACAGTTCATGCATAACTTCAGAGGAATAAATCAGATAATACTTTTTACCGAATTTGCGAATAGACGGCGCTTCAAAAAAAGCATGTCCCTCATATCCGGTTCCGGAACTGTATTCACTGCCTGGCGCACAGAATTTCGGTTCCTGCACAATGGTCAGCATATCTGCTGCCAGGACCGTTCCCATCGCTCCATGACGTGCTTTATCACCTTTTCCGCAAAACCCTGTATACAGATAGGTTGTATCACCTTCTGTCAATACTCCCGGATCAAACTGGGGTTCATCACCCTGTTTCTCCCCAAGTCTTGTTCCGTCCTGATAATGTACATATCCATAGAACTGGTATGTACCAGCCGGCGTATCGCATACTGCAACAGAAACAATACTGACCTTATCCAGAACATAATACAGATAATAGCGGCCATCCGGTCCGACTGTCACATCAGGCGCATACAGATTCATTTTGCCCTCCGCATTAAGCGGATCAGCTGTTTTAGGATATATTACACCTTCATAGCGCCAGTTTCCAAGATCATTAACAGGTGCCGACCAGCATACATAGTCTCCCATACAGAAGACATAACCATTATAAAAATCATGTGATCCGTAGATGTATACACGACCGTCAAAAACATAGGGTTCCCCATCCGGAATATATTCCCAGGATGGAAGATATGGATTAAATGCCTGCTTTTTCATTTTCAATCTCTCCTTTATATCCTTCAAATATCGGTTCATCTTCTTCATCAAAACAGATCCGATGGATCTCCGAGCAGCGTTCATGTTCGGCATAACCTGTCACACCATGACAGGCGATCATCAGATGGCCTTCTTCATCTGTAAAAAAGCTGTTATGTCCGGGGCCGTACAACCCCGGCACGGATGCAAATGACAATACCGGTGCATTCCGCTTCTGCCAGGATGTCAGATCCGTAAGGTCTGCATCTTCTCTTGCAGTAAGCAGTCCGATTGCATAAGTATATGCATTTGCAGAACCGCCTGAATAAGTCAGATAAATTTTCCCGTTTCGGATAAAAGCATGTGGTCCTTCATTGTTAATCGTACCCGCAACATTCTCCCATCCATAGAGTGGTCTGGACAACAAAACAGGTTCCCCAGCAATCCCCCATGGATTCGTTTCATCTGCCCTTGCAATATACAGCATGGATCCGCTGTCATTGGGCTGTCCGATATGTTCTCTGTAAGACCATACAAGCCAGCCGCCTGATCTGGCATGCAGATACGTCATATCCAGCGTAATTCCGGTATCCGACAAAAATCTTCCATCGCTGCGCTTTACTCTGACGGGGTCTTCCCAGCTCTTACTGTCTGTAATATGCCCGCCTTCTTTCAGACGCATCATGTGACACTGCGGTTCCCATTTCTCACCGCTCACGGCAAACAAAATAAAAAGTCTGCCTCCAATGACATGAAATTCCGGCGCCCAGAAAGTCTGCATCAATCCCCGTTTTTCATCATACGGCAGAATCAGATGCTGCTGTATCTGTGTGTCAAACAGTGCAGGAATATAATCTGCTTCCCTTACATATATTCCGATATCATTGGTGTTATCATTTGTCGAAATAAAGTAATACTTACCTTCCCATGGAAAGATCACCGGATCTGCATACCCCTTTGCCAGTGGAAACGGATACTCATATCCCAGCTCATCTCTTTTGAGATTACGGTTCGCTGCTGATCCCCTGCGTTTATGAATCAGTTTTTTGCAAACAGAATCCTCTATTTCCAGAACACTTGCCTCGTCCATTCCTTCCGGATATTCTGCCTGTCCATTGCCCTTTATCATTTCAGGCAGGCATGTCCATCTCTCTATGATCTGTTCTTCTGATATATAAACCGGTTCACTGTAATATAGAAAATCTTCTGTATGCCAGAGAAACAGACTTTCCTCATTTTCCGGAACACTTTTCCCATTTTCTCTGACCAGCTCTGCAGCAATTGCAAATCTTCCGTCCTTTTCTGCAAACAGGCGGGGTCTTTTGAGCCCTTGCGGAAGAATCACATTTTCAGAATCAATCCTTCCTTCTGCAAACAGCAGTCCGTAATTATCATGCAGAAAATGATACTGTCTTCCATCCAAACTATATGCCAGATGCATACTGCGGGCAAGCCCGTCCGGATAATATGTCGCATCACTTTTCCTGGTATATGCCATTAACCATGCCATATATGTCACCTCCCTGTTATCTTTATCCCTCACTTTAATCGTTTTACTATTTTCACAATTTTCAGTGATAATTTTCGTTCAGAATTTACAAATTTTTAATATATTCAATTATAATAGCATTTTTTCTTTCTATCTCATGCTATAATATGACACAAAGACAGGAGGTAAATCGTTATGCCTGAATCAATTTATATGAATCCAATTCGCCCACAACCTTTTGATGGCGGTGACGGAACCCATTATGACGGAATTTACGAACTGGTTGACTATCTGCCCGGGACTTCGATCCGATTCTGGTACACCTCTAATCCGGACTGTTATGATGAACACTGGCACGACCCCATGGAAATCATTTCCTGCGAGCAGGGCTATTACATATCCGAAATAAACCACGTTACCTATCAGATCCGTCCCGGCGATATTCTGCTCGTTCCCGGTGGTACCGTTCATACACTCTGCCCACTTGATAATTGCCGGGGATACGTCCACCTTGTTGATCTGCAGACCATTTCTGCAATGAAAAGTTTTGCTGGAATCAGTCCTCTGCTGTCACGACCCATTCTGATTTCGGAATCAGAGAACCATACGCTTAACCACACCGCCAATACACTGCTGGATCAGATGCATACCGCATACTTCAGTAATAATGAATTCCGCGAACTGACTGTATATTCCTATCTGCTGATGCTGTTAACCGAAATCGGGCGCAACTATCTTTCCACCGCACAGAGTATCATGCATCTGCACAGTTCCAAGCACCAGGAATATGCTGACAAATTCAATCAGATTCTGAATGATCTGGCCAATCATTACAATGAAGAAATTTCTCTGGAAGCCGTTGCCAGAAAATATGGTTTTTTCCAAATTTTATTTTTCCAGATTGTTTAATCAGTATACATCCTACAGCTTTACAGACTACATTGCTTCACAGCGAATTCTTGCCGCAAAAGCAATGTTGATGGATTCCGGGAAGAGTATTACAGAAATTGCTGAAAGTGTCGGTTTCAATTCTCTCTCTTCCTTTAACCGTGTATTCAAAGAAAAAAACGGTTGTAACCCATCCCGCTATCGTGAGCTGTATCACCCGCTCTCATCCTGAACACCGGATAAGAGCGTTTTTTCCTGAAATTTATCTATTCATTTATAGTCTGTCCCTTTTCAGTGTCAGAATCTGGAATGAATCTGCAGGTATCACATGTGTAAATGTTCTGTCTGCTCCCTGCTTTGCAAAAACCTGTGCGGATACTTTCTGTGGATGAACGAATGAGTTCTGGTCCTCTGTCTTACCGGAAGAGACCTGCATCACTTCATAGTCGGATGCAACTTCACAATCCAGTGCAATCTGTAAACTTTCTTCATATTGTCCGATATTAACCAGTTTTATATAAACTGCATCTTCATCTGCAGTTACAACGCTGCTCAGTACGGGACAGGAAGGCATATCTTCTGATTGTATCAGTTCTCCATTCAGATAACAGTCGACATGTTCCTGACTGATGATCAGTTTAAAAGGCTGGAATTCCCCATATTGTATGGAAACTTCCTTCTCTTTCCCGATCAAAGTATCATGCATCAGTCTTGTGCTCCTGATATCTGCCTTTCCCTTGCATATATGCAATCCGGTCCGTGCCGTAAACATACTCTGCCATTCGCCGCGCTCTGTTGATGACTCATCTGTTTTATAGAATATTTCACCGCTGTAATCCCACCAGGTAAGTGCAACTTCCATATCTGCATCGGGTACCAGAATTTCACCTTCCAGCGTCATGTTCTTCAGCTCTTCATTTTTTCCAAAGGTAATATCGCCCATTTTATCCCATGCTGCATAATCTGTATCCTGCAGATCCGGAGCTGCACCCGGTATGATCTCACATACCTGTTCCTCTGTATTTTCTTCCATTTTACCACACATAAAATGGGAAGGTCGAATCGGCAATCCATTACACTTCATGCCTTTAACCTTTACGCCTTCTCCGGAAGTCATAACACCCGGCAGTCCCCCTGTGATCTCATAGGTATCGAGGCAGCACATTGCACCGGAGATAACCTTCTTGCCTCGTTTGGCTGCCAGACACTTAAGTACATGATAGACCGGAAGTCCATATACTGCATGATTGTTGAATACGATCAGATTCGGTTCCCAGGAACGAAATCCTGCATTCTCGAGAAGCGGTGCATAGGAAGTCATTCGGATGATATCCTGATTATTTTCAATTCCAAGCAGAAAAACAGCCTCAGAAAGTGCTGATCTCACATTCCCCATATCCGGATATTCATTTGCAGCATATTCACCGATAAAAATCTTTGGCTGTTTTCTGTCATATCCCTTGAAAACATTTCTGCTGTTCATAAAGTACTGCGTATTTGCATAAAAATGCTCATCTACCATTTCACAGGTACTGCCATCTTTTTCCAGATGTGCATTCGCTATGAATGTAATCTGCGGATATTTCTCCTTCAGAACTTTATAAAAATGATCATATCTTTCCTGATAATCTTTCCCGCTGTTTTCATTTCCGATTTCTACATACTTCATGGAAAACGGTGCCGGATGTCCGGCCTTCGCACGCTTTTTCCCCCAGACTGAATCTGCCGGATCCGTTGCATACGCAATGGCATCAATGGCTTCCTGCAGAAGTTCCTCCAGAAAATCTCCTGAAAAACTTTGCGAACATCTTGCCTGACATGTCATTCCGGCATTGATCACATATATCGCGGTACTATGCAGATCCTCACACATCT
>JAGOGF010000116.1 GCA_017996845.1 Butyrivibrio sp. | reverse complement strand
TTTCTGCATATTCATTCAAGCGTGTTACGATAGTAATAATAAAAATCACTTCCAGAAGAATGCAGATTATGGAAAAACACAGCCGTTTTACCCCATTTTTTGTTTTTGCTTTGCCCTCTAAAGTATCGTGTTTCATATATATTCCACCTTCCTTATTAATTACACAGAAATATAATAATCCTTGCAAATTGCGATTGAGATTTCACCTATTTTAAGGGATTTAATATCTGTTATATTTTGTTATTAAATTCTCCGCAGACCCTTGAAAACACTGGATTTATCGCAGGTGAGCTTTCCATTATTGTTTCCCTTGTGTTATATCGTCCCCTCAGTGTTTACGAACTCTGACAAGGGCAAATACAAGGGCACAAGATGTCCAGTGAACATCTGCTCTGTGCCGACCGTTTCACAACGTCCAGTGGATGTTGGCTCTGAACCGACCATAGTGGAACGAAGAGCGGCAGCGGAGACCAAGAAAATTATATAAAACAGTATAACACAAAATAAAAGTGACATGGTGAACTGATTGAAATGCTTCTGATTTTTGCAACAAATGATTGATTTAACGATAAGGAGATTTGATATGATGAGAACAATATTTGCAGAATACAATCCCAAGCACAACAGTATTGATGTTTACACCTCTGTTGGCTATATGCTCCGCATTGACTGTTGGGAAGCTGAAAAGGACTTAAAAACCACACCAGGATCAGACTGTGCATTAAACCCACTCGCCATTGATGAACCTCTTGAATATGCAAGATTATATCTTGATGGAAACTTGCTTGATGTATCGGTTAGTCAAAGTGTCTATATCAGAACCTTTTATCGTTCCTTGATATAGACACTTTTTTTAATAGTCATTCAATTAACTAATTGATATTTTCGCCGTTTGTTGAAATAACTTCTTTATACCACTCGAAAGAATCTTTCTTTCTTCTGGACAAGTCTCCTGTTCCATCGTTATGTTTATCCACATAGATGAATCCATATCTCTTATCCATCTCACCGGTTCCTGCACTGACAAGGTCGATGCATCCCCATGGTGTATAACCCATCAGATCTACACCATCTTCCTCTACCGCCTTTTTCATTTCTGAAATGTGGTGTTGCAGATATTCTACACGGTATGGATCGTGGATGCTTCCATCCTCTTCTAAAGTATCATATGCTCCAAATCCATTTTCTACAATAAACAATGGTACTTTGTAGCGATCTGTAAACCAGTTCAATGAATAGCGCAGTCCAATCGGATCAATCTGCCATCCCCATTCACTTGCCTTTACATACTGATTCTTTATACGATCCTTTTCTCCACGGTAATCATATTCCGGATTGTCTGGTTCTGCTTTTGTACAGAAAGACATATAATAACTGAAACCGATGTAATCGACACAGCCCTGTTTTAACACTGCAAGATCTTCTTCTGTTACGTCAATCTTAAGGTCTTTTCTTTCCCAGTATTTCAAAATATTTACAGGGTATTCTCCTTTTACATGCACATCTGTATAATAATATCTTTTCTGCATGGCTTTTTCAGCCTGCAGTATATCTTCCGGACGGCAGGTAGCCGGATAGATTGGGCACATTGCGATCATGCAGCCAATCTGAAATTTCGGATTAATCTCATGTCCAGCTTTTATCGCTTCGGCACTGGCAACCAGTTCATAGTGAGATGCCTGATACATCAATTCTTCCGCATTTTCTTCCGGTTTAATTATAATCCCGGAATTAGCATAAAGCATAAATCCATCACCGATATCTGCCTGGTTGTTAATCTCATTAAATGTCATCCAATATTTTACTTTGTCTTTGTATCGCTCAAAGCATGTTACTGCAAATTTCACGAAGAAATCAATCAGTTTTCTGTTTCTCCATCCACCGTACTCTTGTACAAGATGCAGAGGCATCTCAAAATGACTCAGTGTGATCACTGGTTCGATCCCATATTTCAGACATTCATCAAACATGTCATCATAGAATTTTAATCCGGCTTCATTCGGCTGTTCTTCATCACCATTTGGGAAGATACGTGTCCATGCGATACTTGTACGGAAACACTTGAATCCCATTTCCGCAAATAAGCGGATATCTTCTTTATAGTAATCATAAAAATCGATTGCTTCATGATTCGGATAATTCTCGCCTTTTAGTATTTCACCTGTTATTCTTCTTCTTGTATTTACATCTCCGCCGGTTACAACGTCCATAATGCTCAAGCCTTTTCCATCTCGATCATAGGCACCCTCCAGCTGATGGGCAGCAACTGCGCCACCCCAGAGAAAATCTTTTCGAAATCCCATTGTTATTTCCTTCCTGTTGTCTTAATTACTTTGTATAATAGCGTTGGGGGCTTTTGCCCCCAACTTTTCTGTTTCTATATTCAATTACATCTTGATGATTATTTCTCATCAATTCTCTTATACAGTGTAATGAATTCATCTGCAAGAATGCGGAATGCTTCTGCACTCATAAGCTGATCTTCTGCATGCATCAGAAGCATGTATCCATTGGAAATTTCACCATTTGCATCCATTGCCAAAAGATCTGCATGAACGTTGTGTCCAAGTGAAAAGGCTTCATCTCCTTGTTTAATCAGCTCTGCTGCCTCATCATATTTTCCTTCTTTCGCACAATGGATCGCATTGATAAAATGTGTTCTTGCTGTACCTACATATGTGATGATCTGAAAACATGACAATTCAAATTTTTCGTTCATTTTTTTCTCCTATCCTGCTATTATTTTTATTCTGATTTTACCAGTCTTCATCCTCATCTTCTACCGGCTGATTCTTCTCCTGAACCAGATTCATCTTGTCAACCTTCTTAATGAATGGCAGATAAACGAAGAATGAAACACAAAGGATCACTAACTGAAGTAAAGCACTTTTCCATCCTGCTAAAAGGAATCCTGAGATAATCGGTGGACAAGTCCATGGGATCTGTGTTGCTCCATATAATGGGCAGATTCCTGTATACAGTGCAAAATACTGGATTAAACATGCGATCACAGGCATTCCAATAAACGGAATTGCAAGCATTGGATTCATAACGACTGGAGCACCAAACAGAATTGGCTCATTGATTCCAAATAATGCCGGAATAATTCCCAATTTACCAAGTGCTTTCAACTGTTTTGATTTTGCAAAGAAGAACATATACATTACAAGTCCGATTGTGATACCTGCACCTGTTATATTGATAAACTGATCATAAAACTGCTGTGTTACAATATGGCCTCCGTTTGCTATTGTAAGTTCTACACCACTGTCAATAATAGCCTGATTTGCAAGGCTGTTTGCCTGTAATAGTCCTGTCATGATTCCACCAACTACTGTTGAACCATGAACTCCGAAGAACCACAGGAATGGTCCTGTAAAGCACATCAGAACTGCTCCACCAAGGGAGTCTGTCATTTTCTGAAGTGGTGTCTGAACAACTTTGTAAATAATTTCAATACCTGTTGTGTCGAATCCAATAGAACAGATACCGTGAATTACTGCAGCCCCTGTCAGGATTACGAATGCCGGGATTAATGCTGAGAATGCATTTGTTACACCTTCCGGAACTCCGGCCGGCATTTTAATACGTATATTTTTCTTCAAGAACCAACAGTAAATAGGCGGTACAATCAATCCGACAATGATTGCTCCAATCATTCCCTGTCCTGCTGTCCATGTCTTATTAATAATTCCACTAACAACTTCTCCACCTTCTGTTGTTATGGACGAAGGCATCAGAATCAAGAATGTTGCCAGTGAAATAATTCCACAGTTGAGTGGTTCCTGATTTTCCAGTTTCGCATAGCTATAGCTGATACCGATAACTGCAATCAACGCACTGATGGAGAATGTTGCGCCACATACCTGATCTAATACTGGTTTGATTCCTGTAGACTCTAATACATCGACAACTGCCTTTACCGGAAAGTTTGACAGGATCAGGAAGATTGATCCGATGATCAGAGGAGACATGGAAGTCACCATACCATTTTTTATTGACTGTATTGCCTTTGTATTAATAAACTTAAGGATTACAGGGATTACTTTTTCGTTAAATTTCTCTTTCATTTGCTACTACCCTTTGCTCTGTTTTTTGCTTTAAATTGTGTATCTTTGTTTTCTCTTATTTATTTTTCGCAAGCTTATATGCAAATTTCAAAACATTCATTCCATTGCACATTCCATAATCCTGCATTGGGATCACATCTACCGGAACCCCTTTTGGATCACAGATCTCTTTTGCTCTGGCAAGCTGATATCCTACCTGTGGTCCGAGCAGTGCTACATCCACGCCTTCAATCACGCGTTCCATCTCTGTAAATGGATATGCTACGATATCAACATCTTTTCCTTTTTCCTTTGCTGCCTCTTCCATCTTCTTTACGAGAAGACTGGTTGACATTCCTGCTGCACAAAATAATCGAATTACCATGATTGTTTCCTCCCTTATTTTTTTCTCATTTGCTTTGATGGTGCTAGTATAACAAGTATTTTTCGTTTTGTCAGTACTTTTTCCTGTTTCTGGTTTCTGTTCCATATAGACGGAATTTGTTACATAAAAAAAACAGGGCATTCTACTTTATTGTGTAAAATGCACTGTTTTCCTTTTCCTTTTTTGTATATTATGATACTTTTTAGTGTATTCTGTTTTTTTTGTTACTTGTCTGGTTACTATTCGTACCATTACATTCTACAACCTTAATGAAATAAGTCTTCCATATCATTTTAAAACAGATCATCTGTATCGTTATGGACGCCCTTCAATTCTCTTCCGATTAATTCCAAAATAAAAACGACTGCCATCTGGGATGTCAGATCATAATCTTCGTCTTGTTTATATTTATACTCTGAAACATAATAATTTATATTGCAGTCACTCATCTTCGCCAAAGAACAGTTTGCCTTATTTGTAATAGATATCAGGCTGCTCCCTCTTCTTTTCAACTTTTCTGCCAACATCAGTGTCTGTTCCGTCTCTCCTGATACAGACAATGCGATTGTAGCTATTCTCTCACCTTTTCCACGAAATACTGGCGTGAACGGATCATCAATAGCAAATGAAAACCAGCCTACATTATTAAAATATCTTGCCCCATACTTTCCTATAAAAGAAGAATTCCCCACACCTACAAATATAATTGACGATGCCTTTGTAAGTAACTTCACAGCTTCCTGGATATTCTCAGCAAATGCCTGTGTCTGCACCCGTTCAAAGAAATCTTTAACCGCAGTAAGATCCATATTGATTTTCTTCTTTTCCTTGCTGCTGACTTCCTGTTTTAATTTCAAACGGAATTCAGAATATCCCTCGCATCCTACCTTTTTACAAAAGCGAAGGATCGTCGTTGTTGAAACATGAACCGCCGCTGCCAGCTCGCGTACTTTCATATATACTACTTTCTCTTCATTGCTGATGATGTAATTATACACATCCATCTCCAACTGATTAAAGGATTTTATCATCTCATGCGTAAACATATGAATTCAGTTCCCTTCTGTTTTTCTCTCTATTCCATAATCATATTATGTTCTTTAGAAGCAGTGTTTATCCCGCATTTTAATCGTGTTTTTCATTACTTCATCGTCTTCGCCAGTGAATTGAGAAATGCCCACATCTCTGGATTAGCCAATACTTTTGCCAGAAGTTCCGAATCGACTTCATCAGCAACGATTATAAATAGTAGACCTGCTGACTCCTAAGATTTCCTGTAACTCTTGAACTGTATAACATCTTTTTTCTGACATTTCTTTATTCTCTTTTTGAAATATGAAAAAACAATATTATATCTCATTTCCGATGGTATTGCTGTACATTGCCTGTGCATTAACAATTTCTGATTTTGAAATTGTGTCTGTTGTAACAATGCTTATCTGGATCAGTATTCCAGCTCTTGCTATATATATACGACATGATTTCGGGCATGTCAAGAGCAGACGTCAAAAACGTCCTTCATTTCTATCTCCACAACTTTTTCATCATGGTCTCTCTGTTTCTCACTACCTATATTCATGTTTGACCTCCTTTTCCCTGGACTAAAAAAAAGCCCAGACTAGATTTTTTGTAAATCTAATCTGAGCGTTTTATATCTCTCAGGTCTGATTTCTCAGACAAGAAAACCAATTTTACAGATTTTTCCACCCAAAAATGAAAAAAGC
The DNA here is from genome assembly GCA_017996845.1 of Butyrivibrio sp. Next base: position 1,773 of record JAGOGF010000116.1, on the reverse strand, counting down.
AGTAATGAATTTTCTTAATCATTACTGCTTCAAACAACTGTTCTCAGGGGGAATCGAACCCCCAACTAGCGCTTAGGAGGCGCTTGTTATATCCATTTAACTATGAAAACAAATGTATATTACAAACAAATACTACCCTGCATCCAGATGTTTCCTTTGAAACGTCTGCCAACCATCGGCTCACCGATGAGGTCATTTTTGTTTATACACACGCTAAATATTATATCATTACATGACACTTTTATGCAATATATTTTTTCATTTGTAATGATATTTTTTTCTTCTGTGAACTCAATAATATCTCCCAGCACGCTGTACTGGTCACTTTCGATGCCATATGGCATGAAATATGTTGTTACGATTGAAAGAATATCCTCGTTTTGAATTCTTCTCGTAATGGATGAGTATAAATCTATATCTTCCATTGTGAGGCTTTCCATAGCGCCCTCATCGCCATCCCTGGCCTCTGCAATCAGCTGCTTTCTATCTTTTTTGTCTGAATCAACTGTATTTAATGTTTTAGCCTTTTTTTGTTTCATTGGTAGCAAAATACAGCCATCAACTGATAGTCCTGAGAGCACTGCTCCCTTTGCCCTTACCTCTCTGTTTATGTATGCCTTCTCTGACAGATAATCACACACATTCTGCAGATAAAATATAAGTGTTACGCCGAGATTAGGGTCATCACATACGCCTGCATATGATTCCTTCTCTGAGTGCTTTTCGATATCTATTATCTCATTTGTAGTCTTTTCGCTTCCCGTGAAATACGGATAGTAATAATCTATGTCAAAGCTATCATCGTCATTGTATATTCCTCTGACTGTAATTCCCATATTGGGTGCCACATCACATGACAGCTCGGCAAATTCATTGCCCTCGGAATCCTTTGTTACCTTTAGTTTTTCCGGCTTATCAATTATATTGTTAATTACCTCGTTTAACTGTTTCTTTGTTATATCTGAAAATCCTATTGCTCTGAGGAATTGGTGCATTACTTATTTCTCTTTTCTTTAAATTACCTGAAGAATTGAAATGTTTTTATCAAGCATGAGATTCAATCTGTTGTGAAGCATCAATTTGCCATTATTTTCATTTCCAAAAATCATGATAATAGGATTCTCCGGATCTACTGTCTGGGAAACTACTACTCCCTCTTCTTCAGCATTGGTCTTTACTGTTGTACCGACAGGATATCTGGCTATTGATGATAGCAGGCACTTAATAATTTTGTTATCATATCTGCCGCCATCATTTTCCTTTATCTGATTTATGGCTTCCTGCACACAAATGCGCTTACACTCCATACCGCTTATCAGCGAATCAAACGCATCACATGCCTGAATTATTCTGCATTCCAGTTCTTTATTCTTTTGCTTCATAGGAAAACCTGTGCCTGCCATATTTTCATGATGTGATAAAACCATCTTCATTGATATTGGCGCTATCCAGCTTTCCTCATCCAATGCCGAATATCCTAAAATGGTATGCTTTTTATATTCAAAAAGCTCCGCAGGATTTGCATTGGAAAAATCCCTGTTTTTATATCGTGTGACAATAAAACGCAGCCCGATGTCATGTAATAAACATCCCACCGCTATGTTATACTTTCGCTTTTCGTCAAGCTTTAGCTTTCTTGCAACAAGCACTGATAAAAGTGTCACCATGACTGTGTGCTCATATAAGTCCGAATTACGCTCTTTTATATCAACAATCACGTCATATGGCATATCATTTATATCATGGACAATATCATTTGCGATTATTTCAAAT
>JAGOGF010000027.1 GCA_017996845.1 Butyrivibrio sp. | reverse complement strand
TGCGGTCCGGAACTGCAATTGCCCAGTCCGGATGCTTCCTGTACAGATCTGAATCCGGTGATATCATTTCGGGTTCGAACCAGATCCCGAATTTCAAGCCAATTTTATTAACCTCATCTACCAGATGCTTTAATCCGCCCTTGAGCTTCTCTTCATTTACCTGCCAGTCTCCGAGACTGACATTATCATCATTTCTGCGCCCAAACCAGCCGTCATCCATGACCAGCATTTCGATGCCGTCTTTTTGTGCCTCTTTTGCAATTGCAATCAGCTTGTCCGTATCAAAGTCAAAATAAGTCGCTTCCCAGTTATTGATCAGAATCGGACGCTTTCTGTCTTTGTAAGCACTGCGAATCAGATGATTTCTGTACAAGTCATGAAACGTACGTGTCATGCCGCCAAGTCCATGTTCTGAATAGACGCAAACCACCTCGGGTGCCTGAAAAGCTGCCCCGCTTTCCAGACAATAACGGAACTGATCCGGATGAATTCCCATGCTGACTCTGAGGCTGTCAAACTGACTTCTCTCCACCTGCGCCAGAAAATTGCCGGAATAAACGAAATGAAAGCCATATACTGCGCCGCTTTCCTGTGATGCTTTTTCTGAAACAAGTCCGATAAAGGGATGCTCCTGATGAGAAGTCTCTCCACGGACAGATCCCACATTTGTCCGTCCATATCCGATCTGACGATAATCCATCTGCCGTTCTCTGCCCCATGCACCATGCAAAGTCAGAAGCTGGTAATCCGTCTGATCCATGTCCAGTGACAATGACATGATCTTGGTCAAGAAAATCGGTTCAGACGCTTCATTGATGATCTGTACAGATCTTGTCACCACGTCCAGTTCTTCAAAAACAGAATAGGAAAGAACCGCTTTAAGGTGCAGCACCGGATCTTCCACATCAATTTCAAGCGTCATACTGCTGTTGTCATCTGCAAAAGTTGCCGGAAGTCCTTCCAGTTTCTTTTTGCCTTTCAGGATTCTATGTCCCGTATAATAAAACTGTACTGCACTGTTTCCATTCGTATCTGCTACACAAACAGCACTTTCCCGATAATCTCCAACACCGTTTCCGGGATATTCCATTGGACAGGAATCCAGAAATGCACCTCTGTCTCTGCCATTTTGGGATGGAACAAATGGCATCTCATCTGTTCTGAGCAGATAGGTCAGATCATCTTCACTGATTTTACTTCCAAAATAAACATGTGTCAGAAATTTCTCGTCATCCGTAACTGCCATACAATAGCTGCAGTGGGGCGTATCAAGTTTAAAAATCCTGTTCTTTTCAAGATAAGAAATATTCATAAAGCCTCCGATTCATTTATATGGATCAAGCCATATTTATTTTATGCAATAACTTTATTCAGTATAATTTTACTTTACTTTTTTTGCAATTGAATTATATTAGTTTTTTTTAGTTAAAACTTCCTTAATCAGAAAAACTGCCCACAGATAAAAATCATCTGTGGGCAGTCATATTTTTTTCATGCGATTGCTTCAAAAAGCAGCCAGTTTATTCGCTGTTCATTCCGTTATCTTACAGTGGTCCGTTCTCTGATAAGTCAATATCCTCAATTGCATTTCCGCTGAGTTTAATGGCTTCCATGATCTTTTCCTTTTTCCAGTCTGTCTCTTCCATCAGTTCCGCAACGGTAACCTTACGACGCATTTCAACTGCAAGTTCACCCGCACGGTCTGCTACTTCCTGCACTTTTTTGACTACCTTATCGCCTCTGGCATCTTCATCCAGATTCTCTGCAATTGCTTCTTCCATCGCATCCATCATCATCTTACTGAGGAACGTATCTGCTTCAGAAGAACTTTCCATGGCATTCAGCAGTCTCACCCCTCCGGTCAGTGCCTCATTTCCCTCTCCGATCAGATCTTCCAGATAAACACCCTGTTCTGCATAAATCTTGGCAATATCGGTTACCATCGGAAGATAAATTTCAATCAGACGGTTTTGCGCACTTTTATCCCCTGACATTGCAGAAATTATTATCCCCTCTTTTTCTGCATCGGTAGCTTCCGGCAATTCTTTCAGGCTTTCGATATATTCATTCAGATAATCATTTTCTTCTCGTGTCAGATACTCCTGCGGATCAACCGGTTCATCTATTCCGATATTATGCTTTTTGAGATAGTCAAATATCTGCTGCATCTGCGTCTCGTTCAGTTCAAGTTCTGCAAATGCATCCTTTACCTGCTGTTCTGAGATCACATTTTTCTGTTCCCGTGCAAGGCGAGTCACTTTCTCAAGATTCTGCGCAAATTCTTTTTCCTTATTGTCCAAGCTGCTATCCTCAGTTCTTTCCTGAAATATTGTTTCTGTGCAAAGTTAAAGCCAACATATGCTATTTAATATGTACGTGGGTAAAAAGATGATCCTGACAATATTCGTGACTTCCCGAACATTTCGAGCAATACCGGAATTCCAGATTTGGATCATCCAGTTCTGTTCTTCCGCATATGGTGCATCTGTGTCTGGGCATGCCGGGCGGTGTTATCTGTACTGCTTTCTGATAAGTTTTTCTGCGCCTGACCTCTTTGGGCCTCATCCGCCAGATATTGCTGCGATCCGCTATGATCCAGTACAAAATGAAGTTCAGGACAGATACGATAATGACAACTTTCGTAACCGTGGTTCCCATAAAGAATTCATATGCCAGAAACGCTCCATAAATGATTCCGAGATATTTCATCTTAAGCGGTACAATGAACATCAGAAGAACCATATCTTCCGGGAAGGTTGCAGCATAGGCAAAAAATATGGACATCGTAACATAATATGGTGTGAAGTTAGCCGCAATTGTCAGATTATAATAAGCAAGATTGGCAGGATCTGTAATCGCATAGAATCCATATAGAAGGAACGCACCAATCAGCGTAAATAACAGACCTGAAAACAAATACAGATTATAGCGGAAATCTCCCCATACCGATTCCATCTTTCGACCAATCGGGTAATAGAAGAAAACTGCCGTGATCAAAAAAGATACCAGCGTCATATTGGGAGAAACAAGCACCCATGAAAAAAGACGCCAGATCTGAAACTGATGAATCACATGTGCCGGTGACAGCAGAATCGCAGTATATATCGCACTGTTTCCTGCCACATAGCGCAGTACATAACCGATTGCATACAGAATCAAAAGCTTCAGTGTAAGATTTGAAATTGCATATTTACCAAATTTACGTTCTAATTTATTCAGCATATTGTTTACCTTTGATGTCTTTCTTTATCTTTACTGTGTAATTCTAACATTCAGCAAAGCGCTTGTAAACCAAAGCTATCTTTTTTCACAAGGAATTAAGAAAGTGTTTATGATTCAGAGCCATGCGAACAGATGCAAAATCATGCGATAAATGCTTGCATGCATAAGCAGGATTTTACATCTATTCATGTGGCGGATACGCCACAGTGAGGGATTTGCCTTGCAAATTCCGAACCTGCATGGCTCGTGGCTATTGTCAGACTTATGCGAATTACGCAAAATCCTACGATGCATGCTTGCATTCATAAGCAGAACTTTACATCTATTCATGTGGCGGACACGCCGCGATCAATTTGTACCCCGGATCGCAAATGATGTCCGTTGCAATTTGCCCACCCTTGCTTTATAATAATCCGGTATGCCAAACAGACGTTTTCTTTTAATAGGAAAGAGTCCTGCTTTTATGTAAAGAATGAGGTTAAATTTATGATTTCCAAAGATTATACACTGGGTATTGATATTGGTTCCACCACTGTTAAAATTGTACTTCTTGATACACAGCATCAGATCGTCTTTGCTGATTACAGGCGTCATTTTGCCAACATCCGGGAAACACTTTCCGACCTGCTGGTAGAGGCTCAGGCAAAGACAGGAAATATTGTCCTGCACCCTGTGATCACCGGATCGGGCGGCCTGACGCTTGCCAAGCATCTTGCTGTTCCGTTTGAGCAGGAAGTCATTGCTGTATCAACTGCGCTTAAAGAACGAGCTCCGCAGACAGATGTCGCGATAGAGCTTGGCGGCGAAGATGCCAAAATTATTTATTTTGAAGACGGAAATGTAGAACAGCGCATGAACGGTATCTGCGCAGGCGGAACCGGTTCTTTTATCGACCAGATGGCATCTCTTTTGCAGACAGATGCTTCCGGTCTGAACGAGTATGCCAAGAGTTATCATTCCTTATATACCATTGCCGCTCGCTGCGGAGTATTTGCCAAATCCGATATTCAACCGCTGATCAATGAAGGTGCCACAAAGGAAGATCTTGCAGCCTCTATTTTTCAGGCTGTAGTCAATCAGACCATCAGTGGTCTTGCCTGCGGCAAACCGATTCGCGGACATGTTGCCTTTCTGGGTGGTCCGCTTCACTTTCTTTCAGAACTGGAAGTTGCATTCATCCGTACGCTTAAACTGGATGAGGAACACACGATCAATACGGATAATTCCCACTTGTTTGCAGCGATGGGTTCTGCCATGAATGCCAAAGAAGATATTCACTATACGATGGATGAAATGGTTGAGAAGCTGTCCCACAAGATACATATGGAATTTGAAGTTGCACGAATGGATCCTCTTTTCCCGACCAAAGAAGACTATGAAGCTTTCCGCAGCCGTCAGGATCAGTATAAGGTAAAAACAGCACTTTTGAATACCTATCACGGCAATGCTTTTCTGGGAATTGATGCCGGAAGTACCACGACCAAATGCGCTCTTGTCAGCGAAAACGGAGATCTTCTGTATTCTTTTTATTCCAGTAACAACGGAAGTCCTCTTAAAACAGCCATTCATTCCCTGCAGGAAATTTTTTCCCTGATGCCGCAGGATGTCCATATTGCAAGAGCATGTTCAACCGGTTATGGCGAAGCGCTTCTGAAATCCGCTTTAATGCTGGATGACGGGGAAGTTGAAACCATTGCGCATTATAATGCTGCCGCTTTTTTTGACCCGCAGGTGGACTGTATTCTCGATATCGGTGGTCAGGATATGAAATGTATCCGTATCCGCAATAATGCAGTTGACAGCGTACAGCTCAATGAAGCCTGCTCCTCCGGATGCGGCTCCTTCATTGAAACCTTTGCCAAATCCCTTAATTTCAGTGTACAGGATTTTGCCAAGGCTGCTTTATTTGCCGAACACCCGATTGATCTGGGAACACGCTGTACCGTATTCATGAACTCCAAAGTGAAACAGGCGCAGAAAGAAGGTGCGGAAGTAGCAGATATTTCTGCAGGCCTTGCCTATTCTGTTATTAAGAATGCACTTTTCAAGGTTATTAAAGTTTCCGATGCAAGAGAGCTTGGTAAAAATATTGTTGTGCAGGGCGGCACTTTCTATAATGATGCCGTTCTCAGAAGCTTTGAACAGATTGCAGGCGTTGAAGTAATCCGTCCTGATATCGCAGGTATCATGGGTGCATTTGGTGCTGCCCTGATTGCAAGGGACCGCTTTATGGAAAACAAGTCTTATCAGACCAGTATGCTCAGCATCGACCAGATCAATCATCTGGAATACAGCACCAGCATGGCGATCTGCCAGGGCTGCACGAACCATTGCCGTCTTACTGTCAATAAATTCACCGGAGGTCGTCAACACATCTCTGGAAACCGCTGTGAACGCGGACTTGGAAAAGTTAAGAACGCAGATCATGTTCCCAATTTGTTTGATTATAAATATAAAAGGCTTTTTGCCTATGAGCCATTGTCTGAGGATAAAGCGGTACGCGGTACAGTGGGTATTCCCAGAGTCCTGAACTTTTATGAAAACTATCCGTTCTGGTATACCTTCTTTACAAAATTGGGATATCGCGTGATATTATCTCCGCGTTCCACACATCAGCTCTACGAAATGGGTATCGACAGTATTCCGAGTGAGTCAGAATGCTATCCTGCCAAGCTTTCGCATGGACATATTGAATGGCTGATCCGTCAGGACGTTGATTTCATTTTTTATCCTGCACTTTTCTATGAACGGGATGAAGTTCCGGGCGCTACGAACCACTATAACTGCCCTATTGTAACTTCCTATTCCGAAAACATCCGCAACAATGTAGATGCCATTTCCAGCGGAAAAGTAAAGTTCCGCAATCCATTTATGGCATTTACCAATCTGCGCACTGCAACACAGGCACTTATGCAGGAATTTACAGAAATTCCTGCAAATGAGATCATTCAGGCGGCAGCTGCCGGCTGGGATGAAATGTCTGCTGCCCGCCTTGACATTGAAAAAAAGGGAGAAGAAACGCTGCGCTGGCTGAAAGAAAACCATAAGCATGGTATCGTTCTGGCCGGACGCCCCTATCATATCGACCCGGAAATCAATCACGGTATTCCGGACATGATCTGCTCCTATGGCGTTGCCGTCCTGACTGAAGATTCTATTTCACACCTGGGCAAACCGGAACGTCCGCTGATCGTCTCAGACCAATGGATGTATCATTCCAGATTATATGCTGCAGCAAGCTATATTCGCAACCGTGATGACCTTGATCTGATTCAGTTAAACTCCTTCGGATGCGGACTGGATGCCGTTACCACAGATCAGGTAAATGACATTCTATCCGGCTCAGACAAAATATACACCTGCCTGAAGATTGACGAAGTAAACAGTCTGGGAAGTGCCAGAATTCGTGTCCGTTCTCTTCTGGCCGCTATCCGGGTACGTGAACAGAACCAGCATGAACGCAAGATTCATTCCACCGCTTTGCAACGCGTTCTTTTTACCGAAGAAATGCGTCAGGACGGATATACCATTTTGTGTCCGCAAATGTCACCCATTCACTTCGATGTACTGGAAAGTGCCATGCGTGCCTGCGGTTACAATTTTGTTGTCATGCAGAATGACAACAAGAATGCCATCGATATGGGACTTAAATACGTAAATAATGATGCATGCTATCCTTCCCTCTGGGTTGTCGGACAGATTATGGATACACTCGCTTCCGGTCAATATGATCTGAACCGCGTTGCCATATTAATGTCTCAGACAGGTGGCGGATGCCGTGCGACCAATTACGTCGGTTTCATCCGCAGAGCTTTGGAAAAGGCCGGATGGGAACAGATTCCTGTTGTTTCCATCAATCTGTCCAAACTGGAAAGTAATCCCGGCTTCCATATCAATCTGGAAATGCTCACCCGCGCTGCCTACGGCGCCGTATTTGGCGATATCTTCATGCGCTGCGTTTATCGTATGCGCCCTTATGAAAAGGTAAAAGGATCTGTTGAAGAAGTACATCAGAAATGGCTGAAAAAATGTCAGGACTTTGTTTCTGCCAAGCATATGAATTTCTTTACGTTCCAGAAAATGTGCCGTGAAATAGTGGAAGAGTTTGACCGGATCGAGATTACCGATGCAGTAAAGCCAAAGGTCGGTGTCGTTGGCGAAATTCTCGTAAAATTTGCTCCTGCTGCCAATAATCATCTGGTAGACCTTCTGGAAAGTGAAGGAGCGGAGGCGATTGTTCCGGATCTGATGGATTTCATGCTCTACTGCTTCTACAATCAGATCTATAAAGCACAGGAACTTGGTACCAGCAAAAAAGCTGCTGCAGTATGCCGCCTCGGTATCTGGGGAATTGAAAAACTGCGCGGCGGTGCTGTTGCTGCTTTCAAAAAGAGTCGCCATTTTGACGCACCTACCAGCATATATAAACTGGTAGACTATGCGAAACCGATTGTTTCTATTGGAAATGAAACCGGTGAAGGATGGTTCCTGACCGGAGAAATGGTTGAACTGATAAAGAGCGGCGTTGCAAATATTGTATGTACACAGCCATTTGGATGTCTGCCAAACCATGTTGTCGGAAAAGGTGTTATCAAAAAGCTGCGTCACTTATATCCGGGTTCCAATATTGTTGCCATTGATTATGATCCCGGAGCAAGTGAAGTTAATCAGCTGAACCGAATCAAACTGATGCTCTCTACTGCAGAAAAAAATATTACCCATCCGGAAAATTCATCAGAAAAAGATGCTTAAGAAAAACTTCAAAAAAAGAAAAACGCAAGAAAAAAAGAGTGCCACTTTCGTGACACTCTTTTTTAGTCGGTTAAATCCTGGTCTGTCATGCTCTATTGGCAAGTTTCTCAATACTGTCATTTAATCGTTCCATCGCAAAATCTATAGAACGAATCTGTAACTGAACCTTCAGAATTTTATTATGAATCTCATCACTCTGAAGATAGTAACTCAGTACCTCTTCATCTTCCAATATCAAAAATTTCTCAGCAATTGCGGCAGGTAACACAAATTTCTTAACGACAGTATCAAACTGCACGTCAACATATTTTCCATCCTGATGAATAATCTCACCCTTACCGAATTTATGGTGCTCCACCTTTAAATTAAGCGCAGAACGCTCCCCAAGCTTTTCATTTTCGCTCATCAGCTCATCCAATGAGGTCACACAGTCTGCGCGTTGCTTTTGCAGTTCCTGCATCTTTCTGTCACATTCTTCCAACATCTCTCTCGTCTTCTTTGTTTTCTTTTTTGTTGCAGTTTCTGCTGTCTCTTCGTTTTCCAGTTCAAGACCCATATTGTCTCTCCTTCTTTAGAAACCGACAATCACTTCAATATATATTTTATTACATTTTCACAAAATTAGCAACTTATCAGACATGTTTCAGGTGCTTTTTCATAAATATGCATTTAGTGTATAGAAAATATATCTTCTGTTATGCGCAACTTCATAGTCATATATCCATCATGGCATTTTTACTCTATCACATTTTTATTGCATATTTACAAAATATACAGTAAAAATGATAGATACACCTATAAATGATTTGTCCGTATGACTATAAAAAATTCACTGACATTTATTCTATTATTTTTTTCGGATACTGCTGACCATAAGCTGAATACCATCTGTCCCTGCTTCTCTTCCCTCATAGTCCTGATACGCTGCAACAACTTCCATTCCTCTTTCCTGCATCATCTTTTTTATCTCATCACAGGTATAAAGTCTGGTCGGATTCCCATATTGCATATCCGGTTTCTGCAGAATTTCTCCGTATGGGAAATCGACCTGTCCGTACAGCATGATCCGGGTCTTCCTATCCCATTCAAAATTGGATAACGTTAATGTTTCACTTCCTGCATCCCACAGTTTCTGTGGGAAATGCGCATCTGCGTAATCACCACTTTGAATGTCAATAAAGCTCTTCCCACCTTTTTTTAATGCAGCTGCTATGATATCAAAAATCCTGAGATTCTCAGCATCATTCTCCAGATATCCGATCGCGCCGTCTGCAAGATTAAGCACTACATCAAATTCATTTTCAAAATGCGTCTGTCTGATATCTGAGCAGATAAACTGTGCCTGTAATCCGGCCTTTCCTGCCTCTGCCCTTGCATCTTCCACATATGCCTTTGTGATATCTACGCCAACCACTTCATAGCCTCTCCGGGCAAATGAAAGGCTGTGTCTCCCATACCCGCATGCCAGATCCAATATTCTTTCATCTCCCTTTAATTCCAGATTTTTGATGATAAAATCCACCTGCTCTTCTGTATTCTCTGTCCATGATTGTTCTTTGATATCCAGCGTCCAGCCATCCTTGTACCAGTCTTTTTGTTTTGCTATCATATGTTTCATCCTTTCGGTATTTTTTGTTGATCAACAAACAAAGGATAGCAGGATATATCAGAAAAGAGTAGACTTATAATTCAGAATTTGATAAGATATTGAATCAGGTGTGGATATTTTTTCCGCACCTTTTTTATATCACAAATTATTTTGATTTTTTGTAATGTAATAAAATGCATCTTTATGATTTCTGAATTCATTTATGCCCAGATATTCCATTCCTATTTTCTGAAGCACTTTTCGGGATGCTGCATTTTCCTGTTGTGCCATTCCATATATACCGAAGATATCGGTTGTCTCGAATGCCTCTGCAATCAATTTTTTCCCAATCTCAGTTGCATACCCTTTGTTCCAAAATGCAGTCCCGAGTTTCCATTCTATTTCAGGTTCTTTTTCCTGGTATGGATTGAGTCCCGTTAAGCCAATTATCCTGCCGCTTGCTTTCTCTATTACAGCACCGTGAAAGCAGTCTAGCGTAACAAAATTTTTATCCACAAAAAAGCGAATGTATTCTTCCGTCTTTTCTTTGTCCCAGGGATGCTCTTTATCCTTTGTAAACGCATGTACCCGGGGATTTGACATGATCTCATAAAGTTCCTGTGTATCCTGCATCGTATACTGGCGTATGAGCAGACTGGATGTTTCAAAATAAATATGCATATTTACTAACCTTTCGTAACTGATAAATAGTGTCTGCTCTCTATACAAATTGGAATCGATAAAATTTGCCTTCTACTGAACAAATCAAAGAATATCCTTCCTTCCCAGCTCTTTTGTTGCAATCACAAGAAAACCTGCACACATTGCCGCCACAGTAAGTGCGATACCGATATCCACCCTGCCCTCTACCAGCTGCTGCGGAAGGAACCAGCGAAACGGGGTGAAAACGCGCATTACTGCGGCTTTTTGAAACATATCATACAAAACCGAACCGATAAATGCAATCAGCAGCACAATCATCCCGGCTGTCGAACCACCCATCGGTGTCCTTACAATCACTGATAGCATCACATTAAGTGTAAAGAACCACAGCCCGACAAGAAACGCAGCAATCGTATATGCAAGGATTTCTGCATAAATACTTTCTTTTTTCCCCATCGTCATTAATGCTGCTATGGAAAATCCGGCATTCAGTAAACAGAATAGAACAAGGTACATCCCATCGGTCAGAAGTTTATCCCGCAGGATCCTGCCCCGTCTCATCGGTTTGCTGAAAAGGAACTCTGCCGTGTGATCTCCCACTTCCCGCCCGATTACTCCGCTTCCCAGATTCATCCCGTAAACGGCTGCGCAGATGAGAACATAATACATGAGTATTCCATAATAGCCTTCCAAAGAAATTGGACTAAGTCCCACCATCCCGAACATCGCCTTTACGATTCGCGGAAATGATTCCATCATAACTTTAACGGCTTCCCCGCCTTCCTTAATTCCTTCAAATTTGGCAGTGCCTGCAAAAATCACAAAGAAGAGTCCAATTACCCAGAAAAGGAAAGCTTTCCAGCCTGCCTTCAGCTCTCTTAACATTATATGCATAGCGCTCCTTTCTTCATATTGTTCTCACATCCCTGCTCACATATATCTTGCAGGATATGACAAGGCAGATGATCAATACTACCGTTCCTGCTGCGATCCGATCCGCCTGATAAGTACCGCTCCTGAATACCGTATAAGGCTCAAAGTAACGCAGCAGCGCAAAATAATTCAGAACCTTCTTGTCCAAAAGACCAATAACCGCACTCAGAATAAAAAATGCAAAACCAAGAAGCGTTGCCGTTCCTCCCACGTTGCGAACCCGATTGACCACCGTCGCATACAATATCCCGATCCCATAAAAAACAAGTCCCGTCATCCCCATAGACAGCGAGCCGAGGAGAAGATGACGCACCGTTACCCCGCTCTCATTGGAAAACTTCACATACAAGGCCAGATTCACTGTGCCGTACAGAACACTTACGAGTAAAAGCATCAGCAGTCCCGCTGCAGTCTTGTTTGCGAAAGCTCTTTCCCTGGACAGCGGCTTCGTCATAAGAAAATCGGTACAGCCAGCTCTCTTTTCCTCTGAAAAAAGTGAAATGCCAAGGTACAGCATCAGAATCGCCGTCAAAAGACTGATGTAGGTAAAAACAAAACTATAGAATCCGCCAAATGAAAAAAGAATCTGGATATCTACCCCAAAGAAAGCATCAAACCCTTTGGGAAAGCCTTCCATCACCTTCCTGATTGCGGCTGTGCTCCTACCATAATAGGGATACGCACCTGCAACAAATCCCCAAAGCGTCAGGCAGATCGCCGCGCCCCAGATGAGAACGGGTACCAGGCGTCGCCTTATTTCAAAGACAATCATATTCATAAAAGCGCCTCCTTATTCATAGTAATGCAGGAATATTTCTTCCAGACTCGGCTCAGAAATATTAACGTTCTCGATTTTGTGCTGTCCGATCACTGACAGCAGTTCATTGAGATTCCCCTTATATAAGAAGGAAATATGACTTTTTTCTTTTTCCACCTGTGCCATGCCCGGGAGACTTATCTCTCCAAGTTCTTCCTGCGTGGTAAACTCCACCTTCTTGTAAGCGTTTGCCCGAAGCTGCGCAATATTCTCAACTGTAACGATCCTGCCTTCCCGGATGATGGCTGCACGGTCACATATCTTCTGCACCTCTGTGAGAATATGTGATGAAAACAGAACCGTTGCACCATTTTCATTTTCTCTCCGAATAAGATCGAAAAACTTTTTCTGAATCAGAGGATCCAGCCCGCTCGTAGGTTCATCGAGTATGATGAGTTTCGGACGATGAAGAAGTCCCTGCACAATGCCGACTTTCTTTTTATTGCCAAGGCTCATGTCCTCGATCTTCTGGTTCAGATCCAGTTCCATTACCTCGGAAAGCGCATGAATCCGCTGTGAGAAGTCTCCCTGATAGAAACTTGCCGAATAACGCAGCAGATCCCCTGCACGCATATGATCATAATAGAAAACTTCACCCGGAAGATACCCCACCTGGGACAGAATCTTCTCCCGCTCCTGCTCACAGTCAAGTCCAAAGATCCTCGCCTCTCCGCTGGTCTTATGAATAAGCGTCAGAAGTGTCCTGATCGTGGTGGATTTCCCTGCCCCATTGGGACCGATGAATCCGAAAATCTCGCCCTGCTCAACGCGCAGATCCACATCAATGATGCCTCTGCTCTTACCATAGTATTTGGTCAGCTTTCTGGTCTCAATCGCCGGGACTGCTTCCTTGCATTCTTGTGTCATCATCACTAATTCCTCCCTTTTCGGAGCGTTTCAATCTTTTTCAGGAACTGCAGCAATATCCTATTTCAAGCATACACCCTGACATCTTTTTTTGCATTATTCCAATCAACTGTTTTATCTTGATTCACCATACAAAATCAGGAAAACGACAAAATCCATACATTACTGCCGCATATGCGCAAAAAATATCCAGGCTGTCGATTGACAGTCCGGATATTTTGATCAAAGACAAAAGATATTTTTTTAATTATGCTTTGCCTACAGAACCAAACAATTCGAATTTCTCTTTGCAGGTAGCTCTAATTGCATCAACACCAGGTGCAAGCAGCTTACGAGGATCAAAGCCCTTACCCTTCTGATCTCCGCCTTCTTCAATATATTTACGTGTTGCTGCTGCAAAAGCAAGCTGGCACTCTGTGTTTACATTTATTTTGCAAACGCCAAGGCTGATTGCCTTTTTAATCATATCAGCCGGAATACCTGTACCACCGTGCAGTACCAGCGGAATACCGTCTGTGCAGTTGTGGATTCGATCCAAAGCATCGAAATCAAGGCCTTTCCAGTTAGCAGGGTATACACCGTGAATGTTACCAATGCCTGCTGCAAGGAAGTCAATGCCCAGAGAAGCAATCTTCTTGCATTCATCAGCATCTGCAACTTCACCCATACCGATAACGCCGTCTTCTTCGCCGCCTATGCTTCCTACTTCAGCTTCAATGGACATGCCGTTCTTGTGTGCAAGTGCAACCAGTTCCTTGGTCTTTTCAATATTTTCTTCAATTCCGAAATGGCTTCCATCGAACATGATGCTGGTAAATCCAGCTTCAACACACTTTTTTGCATCATCATATGTTCCATGGTCAAGATGAAGTGCAACCGGAACGGTAATTCCCATTGCTTTGTCCATTGCTTTTACCATTTCTGTTACGGTTGTATAACCTGTCATATATTTGCCAGCACCGCCTGATACGCCAAGGATGACAGGACTATTCAGTTCCTGAGCGGTCATGAGAACTGCTTTGGTCCATTCCAGATTATTAATATTGATCTGTGCCACAGCATAGTGACCTGCCTTTGCTTTCTGTAACATTTCTACTGCATTTACCAACATACTGATATCCTCCATTTATTTGAATTAATTTGTTAGCACATCCAATATATCATAGTACTTTTACGATAACAATAACTGCTTTCCTTCTATTGCCTATGAAAAAAGTAAATTTCCGGTTTTTACAGCATTTATTAATGAAAAATATTTATTCGCCAAATATCGAATATTGATTTCCGCCAAGTTTTTTTGATTGATACATCGCTGAATCTGCTTTTTTTAGTATATCTTCAACAGAATGGATTGATTCATCAACAGATGCGATTCCAATACTCAAAGAAGGTTTCCAATATTTAATTATTTCTTCATTACTCTCATTTTTGCATTTTATATATATTTTTTCCCCAACGTGTATTGCTTCATTTCGTCCACACCGCTGACAGATAACAACAAATTCATCTCCTCCCAATCTGCATGCTATATCTGTTTTTCGAATATTTTTCTGTATAAATTTTGATATCCATTTCAGAACATAATCTCCTATATCATGTCCATAATTATCATTCACCAGTTTGAATTTATCCGCATCCAAATATATCAGTGAAAATGGTTCATGATAACGTTGCCAGTTATACATCTGCAGTTCTAATTCCGATATAAAGAAACGTCTGTTGTTCAGTTTCGTTAATTCATCAATGATCGAAATTTTTTCAAGCTTTTCATTTGCAGCCAATAAATCCTTTGTTCGTTTTTCAACCCTGTCCTCTAACTCTCTATTCTTATCCTCAAGTTCTTTGTTTTTCTCTGAGACAAGATAATATAACGCTTTTAATGCTTTTAGTAATGGCCCTGTTGCACATTCAATATTTTTCACATCTATATCATATGCTTCCCTTGGAGAAATATTATTTTTTTCAATGTATTCAATTTGTCTGAACAGGCTTTTGTCTGTATTTAACATATGGTAAGCTAACCATTGTATTAGATATTCTATGAAATCTGTCATATTATTATTTTCAGAAAACAATGCACCTTTTGCCTGATTTTGATTGACCTTTTCAACAAATTCCTGATGCATCAGCAAATGAACCTTAACATGTCTTTGATCAATACAATATTTTTTCATTAAATTCTCTTCGGTATTAAAGTGTTGTATAACATAGTCATTCAGTTTCTGATTAATTTCATCTATTTTCTTTGGTGCGCCGCTATCTGTATTTAAATCAATTCCAATTAACTCATTGATTAATTCAACAAGACCAAAATGTTGTTCATCAATCAGTTTATTTCCAGTCTCAAAATCTTGATTCCACTCAAAATATGACTTTCCCATTTAATTTTCCTTTCAAAAACATTTTTAGAAATATGAAATATGTCATAAATTTTGATTTCATTAAATTTTTCTTCTATATAAAAATAGAATAACTCCTCACCGGTATGTCATAATTGAAATGAAAAACAATTAAATACCAATTTAAAAAGAGTTATTCTACGTTTATTATAACACGTAATCAATTGCTATTGTCAGATACTTTTTCGGACATTTTCACACGTGAAATGATTTTTATCCTATTATGTTTGAAGTACTCATTCTTCTGGCAGGTACTTAAACGATCCGAAAAAAAGATTACAAATAACAAATATTGCGGTGCAATATTTCTCATGCAATCTATTTTTTATGCCATGCGCAGCACAAGCCTTGTCACCAGCTCCGCAACTCCTGTCAGCAGCATAACCAGTACCGGATCCAGTTTGCACTTTCTCAAAAGAATCAACGCCCCGATAAAATACAGGAAAATACGTATCTGAAAATTTCGGGCTGCAAAAGAAATCATACCACTTGAAAAAAGTGCCGGTACCAGAATCAGAAGGCCTGCCGCAAAAATCATGGAAACCACTGCCGGACGCAGGGATGTCAAAATTCCCTGTATCAATGACATTTTTCTGTATTTTGTATATATATACGCCAAAACCGAAACAAACAGGCACGCCGGAAGAATACATCCAAATGTGGCTACCAGTGCACCGGGCATTCCGCCGACTTTCTCTCCGACAAAAGTCGCTGCATTTATTGCAATCGGTCCGGGTGTCATCTGCGAGATTGTTACAAGATCTGTGAAATCACTCATACTCATCCAGTGATACCTGTCGATTACCTGTTCCTGTATCAGCGGCATGGCGGCATACCCTCCGCCAAAACTGAATGCACCAATCTGCAAAAAGGCAAAAAATAAATTTAAATATATCATTTTACTGCTCCCTTTCTGTGATCATGCAAAACTGTGCGAATCATCCCAAATACAGCCGTTGCAAGAATAATCCATACAACACCCACATTCAGAAAATAATTGGCGACAAAAGAGACAATCATAACAAGAACCAATACCAGATCCCTTTCCTTTAATATGCCAACTCCCATATCCCATGTCACTGACACAATCACTGCACTGACCCCTGCCTTCATTCCGTACAAAAGTGCCTGAATCACAAAATTACTTTTAAACGCATTATAAAAAAAGGAAACAAGTGTGATGATCACAAACGGCGGTACAATCGCCCCTATCGTTGCGCAGATAATGCCCGGAATACCCGCTACCCTGTAGCCGACTACAATTGCACCATTTACCGCAATTGCGCCGGGAGAGGACTGTGCAATCGCTACCAGATCCAGCATCTCCTCTTCATTGATCCAGTGGAGTTCATCTACAAATTTCTTTTTCAAAAGCGTTACAATTACATATCCGCCGCCAAACGTAAAGGCGCTTAAATAAAGCGTTGAAAAGAACAACTTTCTCAGGCGTTGGGATAAGGTCTTATCCTGCAATGCATTTTGTTCCGTGTCGGATACACCCGTTTCCTTTTCATTTTCCGTTTTCCTATTTTTCATTTCATCACCTTATATTGTGATTCTCATCCTGCAAAATGGTCATATATTAAACCTGTGTGCAGCATCCAGCCTGCCCTTTGCAAATCACTATGCTTTCATATTTTCTTTTGCTATCAGCATAGCGCAATCTAAAAGATAAATAAAATACTAATATTTTATGATTTTCATATCAAATATGTTATATTATAGAATATATTTATTTCACAAACCAATCCGGGAGTATCAGAATGACCATTCAGAATCTTAGAATATTTACTGCAGTCTGTCGCTGCGGTTCTGTGACAAAAGCTGCAGAACAGCTTCATATGGCACAGCCCGCTGTTTCCAGAGCCATACACGAACTGGAGCATGAGTTCTCGCTATGCCTCTTCGAGCGGCTGCACCGCAGACTTGTTCCCACAACCTACGGCGCAAAACTGTACGAACAGTCTCTTCAGATGATTGCCTCTTTCGATTCTCTGGAACAATCCTTCCAGAATGGAAATGATTGTGGTCTCCTGCGGATCGGTGCCAGTATCACGATTGGTAACTTTCTGCTTCCATCCCTTGTGATGCAGTTCCAGAAAACATACCCATCTACAGAATTGAAAGTCACCATATCCAACTCTGAAACGCTTCAAAATGCCCTGTCCGAAAACATGCTGGACCTTGCCCTGATTGAAGATACCATCCAGCGCAGTCATCTCGTTTCATCTGCCTTTGCAACGGATCACCTGATTCTGATCACCCCTCCGATGCATCCGCTTCTGATGCATTCCGAAATCATGCTGCAGGATATTGCAGCATATCCGCTTCTGATGCGCGAAAAAGGAAGCGCAGGAAGAAACTTTGTTGAAAGCGTCTTCGCTGCGCATCATCTGATCCTTGATCCAATATGGGAAAGCCGAAGCACCACCGCACTCATCCGGGCAGTCGCCGTTGGCATCGGTATCTCCATCCTTCCGGAACGACTTGTCGAAAATGCACTGCAGGAAGGAAAAATCTGTACGCGTCCGATAAAAGGGGAATCGCTGCAGCGAACCTATTACGAGGTTCATCATAAAGATAAGTACCTGACTACAAGCGCAAAAGCTTTTCTGGAGCTTCTTCCTGGAGAGGGATTGTGAGATGTTAAGCGTTCACTTATTTTCAAGGAGAACCGGTCTGCGTACGACATATAATCATTGGGAATATGAAGTGCACTTTTTTCACTGAATCTGTTATCTGACCGAATTGTTAATGTATGCACGCCTTCATCCAGAAAAAGTGTGGCTGTATGACTGACTCCTTTAAATTCCAGACAAGTATTTCCCGGTTAACTCCTTTTGTACTCTTATTTTGTGTGTTTCAAATGTCCGTATCATATCTTATGCTCTCCCGCAATACATTTTTGATCTCAACCTGGAAACAGTATACCGCTATCCGTCTGCAAATCATACCATTCAAAACATTGCTGATCTATCCGATGCTTTTCTGTATGTGACCAGAATCTTCTTTCCCATATATTTGCCGATATAATAAAAAAAAATCCGATTGGCTTTTTATAAAATGGAACAGATACAGCAGAGTCATAGACTCCTTTTATCCGAGACTTTTGTGTCCAATATTCTCCATCTGCAGTTGGATATTCCGCTTCCTTTGTGTATGCAAGTGACATTCCCCTGAACAGATTGTAGGGAATCAGCAGCATGCAGGCAGGCGCATGCAGTCTTTTGGACTTCACATCACGATAAAACCGATTTGTTTTGTTGCGCAACTGTCTTCCTGCTTTCTCTGTCACTTTGTAATTATTCCAGCTGTAGGAAGCCTGACTGAATAAAAAGCATCTGTTAAATCCGATGCCATACAATGTAGCAGCTATTTCTCTGGCAGCCTTCCCGCCTCCAACTCCGCCTGTTGTTGTCAGAATCAGTGCCTTTTTTGTAAAAAAGTGCGGTCTGTGCATATAGAAGCATAAATGATCAAACATATTTTTAAGCAGCGCAGTAGGCCGTATATTAAAGGTCGACGACACGAAAATAATACCATCTGCCTGCTCCATTGCCTCTATGATTACTTTCATTTTGGAATAATGCGGGCATTTCTCATTTCCAAGCCGAAAGCAGCTACTGCACCCGGTACAAAACGGGATCTCCAGTTCCGCCAGATGAATTTCTGCAATCTCACAATCGGCATCCAGTTCAAACAGTTCTTTTCTTACAATTTCTGCCAGCTTCCATGTATTGCCTCTATGCGGACTCCCGTTTATCATGACATATCTCATATTTGCGCTCCCATAACCATATTAACAATTTCCTCTATATACAAATCTCTTTGCTTGTTATCATAGAAATCCGTTCCTGAAATCTCAGGCATTTCCTCTCTGCGCAAAAAGGATTCCTGCAGGATAGCAACCAGAAAGAAAGCTTTTTTCATATACTGCTTTGCAGGAGTGTCACCTGCCATACATTTGGCAAAACCAAGCGCTGTCCGCATGGAATTATCATTCCTTTGCGGTCCGGACAAATCCCCCAAAATGGATATTCTCGCTATCTGCTCGTTTTCCATCAGAAAATCCATAACCTGACATGCTACTGCCTTCGTGATATCAATCGACTCTCTTCCATCTATTTTTTCCGCTTTAAAAGTGCATACGACCTGCTCAATAATCTGCTGCACACAAATACGGATCAGATTCTCCTTTGATTCAAAATAGTGATTAATCAGCCCTGTTCCGACCTTTGCATTTTCTGCAATCCTGCGAATGGTAACCTGATCCGTTTCCCCATCCATTTTCCGGATCAGCGCAATTGTTTCACGAATAATTTTTTCTTTGGTATTCTCTGATTTCATCATTTTTTCTCCAAAATTGAACAGCGTTCAATTTTATATTACAGTTTTTTCATACAATGTCAATAAAAATGCTTTATCAGGTTTGGTGTCCGCATTCCCCAATCACCGCTTTAATCCTCCTTACCCCTGCTGAAGAAGCCTCTTCTTTGATGATCTTAAAAGATCCCAGTTCTCCTGTATTATCTGCATGTGGTCCGCCACAGATTTCGCAGGAATAGCCCGGTATGGAATATACTTTAACATTTTCTTCATACTTACTCGTAAATACGCCAATTGCACCAAGCTGATATGCTTCATTCAGCTTCATTTCCTGCATGGACACATCAACATGATTTTCAATCGCCTCATTGACAATTCGTTCTACTTCTGCCAGCTCCTCAACAGTCACTTTCCTATGAAAAGAAAAATCAAAGCGCAGTCTTTCCGGCGTAATATTGCTCCCACGCTGGGAAATCTCATTTCCAAGCACTTTATGCAGTGCACCATTTAACAGATGCGTTGCCGTATGAAGCCTTGCTGACTCTGCACTGTGATCCGCAAGGCCACCTTTGAACTTTTCCCCTGCACCTTTTCTTGACTTTTCCTGATGCTCCGCATATTTCTGCAAAAAAGCTTCCATATCTACGGAATATCCTCTTTCCCCAGCAAGCTCACTCGTAAATTCAATTGGAAAACCATATGTATCATATAGCTTAAATGCCAGTTCACCGCTTAATATATTATTTTCTCCCATCTGATTCAGATAATGATCTGCTTTTTTCAAACCATCATCCAACGTTTTGGTAAACAATTCGTATTCTTTTTGCATCTGCTCCAAAATAAATGTTTCATTCTCTTCCAGTTCCGTATATTCTGTTTTATATTGTTGAATGATCACTTCAGCCAGATCACATAAACAGTTTTGATTTATGCCCGCTTTCTTAAATATTCTGATCATTCTGCGGATCAGACGCCGCAAAATATAACCTTGTTCCGTATTAGACGGGCAGATTCTATGCGGATCTCCCAGAATAAAGCTGACTGCCCTGATATGTTCACAGATAATTCTTTTTTCCCGTTCTTCCATTCCCACATTTGATTTGCTGAGAATGCTTTCCAGATGATTCATAACTGGAGCAAAAAGCTCCGTTTCATATACATTCGTTTTCCCGTTGAAGATCGTAAGAACACGCTCAAATCCCATCCCGGTATCCACGTTTTTCTGTTGAAGCTGCGTGAAACTTCCATCTGCATTTTGATTGAACTGCATAAATACATTGTTCCATATCTCAACATATTTTCCACAATTGCACGCCGGTCCGCATTTATCACTGCATTTTGGCTTTCCCATGTCATAAAAGATTTCTGTATCAGGCCCACAGGGGCCGGTCCGGCCTGCTGGTCCCCACCAGTTTTCTTCCCGCCCATAGGAAAAGATCTGACTCTTCTTTAAACCCTTTCGCACCCATATATTCTCGGTTTCCGTATCACGGGGAAACATTTTATCGCCTTCAAAGATAGTTACTGCAAGCCGCTCTACCGGTATATGCAGCCTGCTGATCAGAAAATCAAAGCTCATGGATATGGATTCTTCTTTGAAATAATCACCCAGTGACCAGTTCCCCAACATTTCAAAAAAAGTTAAATGTGTGTCATCACCAACCTCATCAATATCTCCAGTTCTCACACATTTCTGAATGTCCGTAAGACGCCTCCCCTGCGGATGACTTTCACCAAGCAGGTATGGTACCAGCGGGTGCATACCTGCCGTGGTAAATAGAACAGTTGGATCATTCTCCGGTAGAAGTGAGGCTGACGCAATCTCTTTATGCCCCCTTTCTTCAAAAAAACTTACATACATCCTTCTTAACTCATTTGCTTTCATTGCCAGTACTCCTTTCTTTGTAATGTCCCTATACCGCACAAAATGCTTTTACTCAAAACAAAAAAAGCCCTAAGTCGACTGATTGTCAACTTAGGGCGAACTATTATGTCCGTGTTACCACCTAAATTCAGATTGCTCTGCACTTTGTCAATACGGGAAAAACAGAATATGTCATTTCCGATATCGCTTCCCTGCTAACGGTGGAATTCCGTTGAAGCCTACTAAGACGAATCCGTTCGGTTCACAGCTCCGAGACTGCTTCGATATTAGATCAATGAAGACTTGCACCAATCATCTTCTCTCTGTAAGATCACTAATATTTACTGTTTCTCATCATAGCTTTTTCGTTTGAGTTATTCAGATGCTACCATACTGAATATATTATGTCAAACAAATATTTTTCCCTGTTTGATTACTGTCCATTCACTAACTGCAAAGAATACAGCATATACTGTTTAAGGTATCATCATTATGCAGTATTATTAAAACAAAATGAAATAAGAAAAATGCCTGTTTTTTAATACCTGTTATATTGAAAAATGTACCACCCGATATATCTTTTCTTTCTGGTATCACATATCACAAATCATATACTGCCACTGTCTCACTTCCACACATCTCTCCGTTTTCAACAAATCCGAATTTGTGATAAAGCTCTATCGCATGTGCATTTGCCGGTTCATAGGAAAGCCATACCTGCGCTGCAGGCCCGAAAGGATATGTTCTGATAAAGTTAACAACAGCTTCCAGTGTCATTTTACCAAGTCCCTTCCCCTGATATTTCTGATCTATCATGAGTCTCCATAAACTGTAATTTTTCCTGATCAGTTCACTTTCATTCTCATTACCGACAGTTCCTTTTCCGATCATGACAAAACCGATCATATCCTCATCATTGTACACTGCAAGCGGCAATGCATGATTTCCTTCATTACGGGTTGCAAAGGCTTCCGCAAGACTTTGTATGTTGTCAGCGACAAAATTTTTCTGTCCCTCCATTACTTCCAGTGTGCATACTTTCCATATATTTTTGTTCGTAATTTCTTCCAGATGTATCATTCCCGTCAATATCCTCTTTAATATTCTTTCTTAATATCTTCCAAATCATATATTTTCTTAAATCGTTCCAGATCCTCTTCCATACGCTTTTTAATCTAACGCCATGACATATATCTGGCAGGGATTCCATTCATCCCACAGCGTCGGGAATACTTCAAACTCTTTAAAACCAAGCGAAAAATAAAACCGATTGGTGCAGTCATACTCCTCATATCTGCCCATCTGAACTGTTTTAACCTGAATAAAAGAGTACCCCTGTTCCTTTGCAGTTTCTTTTGCCGCATCAAACAACAATCGTCCGATCCCCTTTCGATGATACGCCTTCAATATTCCCATGACATACAATTCAACCGTAGCTTTCCCGGTTTCATTCAAACACAGAAATCCAACAGCCTGTTCGCCTTCATACGCACACCAGAATAATCCGCCTGCACTTTTTTCAATATATTCTTCTCTCGCTTCCGGAATCCCAAACCATTCCGGAAGGGCCTCCAATATCTCTCTGGTTACTTCTTTCTTTTTATCATCATCTCTGATCTGTTCAATTTTCATTTTCTGTCCTCAAATTCATCTTCTATCTCATATATTTTCTGAAGGGTATCCAGTTGCAGCCTTTTTTCTTCCTGCGTTTCTGCAAATTTGATTCCTTCTACCAACCTGTATCCAAACAAAAAGAGAATGAATTCTTTGATATAGGAATATTTGATATGTGATACATCACTATATTCTGCAAATCCCCTGTAATATGCCTTCACGCAGCGTTTATAGTTCTCAGCCATATGGGCAACATCCGCTTCATCCGCAAGCAGACTCGCAATATCTTCCCCTGCATATCCAAATCCCGCAGTGTCCCAATCGATCAATCGGATCTTCTGATCTGAATAAAAAATATTTGCCACCCAGAAATCCCTGTGGCACAGCACCACCGGCAGCTGTTCAATCTCATTCCAGAGTTCTTGCGCACGCTCGTCCAGATCGATGAGCATCTCGCACAAATGCTTTGGTATCTCACAGTCCTGTGCACGAATATAGTCATGTACTTCATTCCATGACCGATAATGGTAATAGAAATTCTTACAATAATCTTTGCTGCTCAGATTGGAAAGTCTGCTCAGTGCTTCCGGTTTATCTGCATAAAGTCTGCTCTGAAATCTGCCGAGCTCCAGTGCGCTCTGTTCATACATCTCTCCTGTCAGATCCGATCCTGAAACACCATCAATGTATTCCATCCAGATCTGTGTCTCCTCATCAGAAATCTCCGCAGCATAACATTTAGGCCAGCAAAAAGAATCCGAAAACGCCGTATCGAGATTTCCTTTATATAGATCATATTCTCTTCTCCAGGAATCCGGGTCACCATAGCGTTCCCACTTTGTCTGCTTCTTGCAGACAACCTTATATGGCAGGTTCTCCCCTTTTTCTGTCGCTGCCATGCCGGATAAAAAGGTTATCTCTCCGACCGTTCCACCTTTCAGCTCCTTTGTTTCACAGCTTACCACTGTAATCTCCTGATTAAATACCTTTTTCAGTGCCTCATGCAAAGCTTCCTGCATATTACCTTCGCTTACTCCCATTCTCACCTGATCCTTCCACAACAATACACGTACTATAATATAAAAATATCCATGTTCAACTAATGATATAATATGCATTGATCCGGTGCAATCAACCGGAAGGCTAAACGGCTTTGGTTCTGGTGTTTTGA
>JAGOGF010000271.1 GCA_017996845.1 Butyrivibrio sp. | reverse complement strand
ATCACGTACTGTATGCTGCACTCCCGTTGCAATCACATAATCATCCGGCTGCTACTGCTGCATAATCAGCCACATACACTCTACATAGTCTTTGGCATAACCCCAATCACGTTTGGAATCCAGATTACCCAGCTCGACATGATCCTGCAAACCTTCTGCAATACGTCCTGCCGCCAGTGTAATCTTTCTGGTTACAAAATTTTCTCCGCGGCGTTCTGACTCATGATTGAAGAGAATGCCATTCACGGCAAACATGCCATATGCTTCTCTGTATTCTTTGATCATCCAGAAACCATATTGTTTGGCAACCGCATATGGGCTGTAGGGGTGAAACGGTGTTGTCTCTCTCTGCGGCAATTCCTCTACTTTACCATACAGTTCTGAAGTAGATGCCTGATATACTCTTGTTTTACCAGTCAGTCCAAGAATTCGCACAGCTTCCAGAATTCTCAGAACACCGATTGCATCCACATCTCCTGAATATTCCGGCACATCAAATGACACCTGCACATGTGACTGTGCCGCAAGATTATATATTTCATCTGGACTGATCTCCGCTATGATACGAATCAGGGATGAGGAATCAGAAAGATCTCCGTCATGAAGAGAAATAGCTGCAGTTGCTATCAGATGATCTATTCTTGCTGTGTTGGAAATAGAAGCGCGGCGAGTGATTCCATGTACCTCGTAACCCTTCTCAAGCAGAAACTCTGCCAGATAGGAACCATCCTGACCTGTAATTCCTGTGATAAGTGCCTTTTTTGCCATATTAATAACCATACCTTTCATTCTATGTTCGGTTTTCTGTTTTCCGGTTTGAATTTTGCTTTTACTTTTTTTGCTGTCTTTTTTACTGATTTTTTAGCTTTCAGTTTATTATATCTCTGAATTATCGCCTTTTTAATAGACAAAATTGAATTTTTATAGCATTATATTGACTTTTATGTTATATCTACCATATGGATACTTTTCTTTTTCACGGAAACCTTGTTTCCGCAAACCGAATTCTTTATACACCCTCTGCTTTTGCCAAAAGCAGCCTGATCCATCTGCAGGAAATCGGGACATTAAAAGCACAGAAGCCACATACCAGCAAGCGCCAGAATCTCTCATCCTATTTGTTCTTTATTATCATTTCAGGTTCTGGAACACTTACATATGATGGAATCTCCTATCCGCTATGCATGGGAGACTGTGTCTTTTTAGATTGCCATAAACCTTATTCCCACACAGCCTCTCCCCAATTGTGGCAGCTTAAATGGATTCATTTCTATGGTCCAAATATGAGCAGTATATATGACAAGTATGTTGAAAGAGGCGGACGGGCCGTTTTTCATCCCTCTTCTTTTTCCGGATATGAGACGATTCTGGATCGCATGTATAAAATTGCTTCTTCAGAGGATTATTTACGTGACATGCGTATATATGAACAGATAACATCGCTGCTGACATTTTTGATGGAAGAAAGCTGGCATCCTGAGAATAATGGAAAAGTTTCTCTGAAACGAAAAAATCTGCAGGACGTTAAGGATTATCTTGACCGGAATTTTTCTGAAAAGATCATCTTAGATCGTCTTGCCGAAAAATTTTATATCAATAAATTCTACCTAACGCGCATTTTCCATGATCAGTTTGGAATTACAGTCACAAACTATCTCTTAGAGCTGCGCATCACGCATGCCAAACAGCAGCTGCGTTTTACAGACCTGACCATAGAGGAAATCAGCCGTTCCTGCGGTTTTCCGGATCCAAATTATTTTTCACGTATGTTTCGCAAAATTGAGGGAACAACGCCTGGAAAATACCGCAGCTCCTGGTCCCACTGAATTATTCTGTAGCAGACGGATTAAACCCGTCTGCCAGGCTTTTCCCTCTTAATACAATCTGCTTTTTTGCCGGAACGGAAGGAAAAGGTGAATAACCGGTCTGATCTCCCGCTACCGGATAATAAAATGTAAAACCGGATACCATATAAGGCTTTACTTCATATGCTAAATAATCTTCCTGTTTCAAAAAATATTTCTTGTCAATATGTGGAATTTCCTGCAATATAATCATTCCGCTTTTATACAGCAGAAACAGAACAATCATTATGGAAACAAACTGATACATTCGAATAGAAATGATATCTCTGACTCTGTACTGCACATACACAATCGCTCTATATCCCATCAACGCCGCCGGAAATAAAATAAAAATGCTTCCATATCGGATCAGCGGTGCACTGAAAAACCAAAATAAAAGTGCCAGATACAGAATTATTTCAATAAACAAAAAATCACCAAGTGTAACCATTCTGATATGATCCAAACGTATAATCTTGCCGGTTTTCTCACTTATCCTGGTATCTTTTTCTCGTATTGCCATGATCCAGAAAATCAAAAGAACACACATACCAAGCAAAGATAAAACATCTGCTGTCAGCATGACCTGATTGATTTTCCCTGCGTTTCCAAACCACGTTGGTACCCATGCTCTTAGCGGTTCTGTGTATCTGTTCACATCTGTATATCC
>JAGOGF010000115.1 GCA_017996845.1 Butyrivibrio sp. | reverse complement strand
GCTGGTCTGCACATGTGCAGGGCCGAAGGCGTGACATTAACAAAAGAAATTTAGGATTCCCGTTTAAAGTAAATGTAGGTTCAAAACACACAGGAGTTGCCGAGCACCCCAGGCGGAAACGTCACGAGGACATCTCCTACTTCCTATTATATCCGGAAAAGACTTTTTGACAAGTCTTTACTTTTCTGAAACCCATCTTTCATAAAAGCAGACTGTCACACAGGTATTTCAAAAAAAGCAGTCCGTTACCACTTATATTGCCCGTGTCTGTTCCCTGAGCCATGCCCGTATTTCCGGTTCCTCAATCAGAGGTGCGATCTTTGTATATACCGCTTCATGATAGGAATTCAATGCCTCAATATCCCTTGGCTGCATATAATCCTTGTCAATTGCTTCCAGATCAATCGGTGCATAAGTCAGTTGGTTGAAATGCAGGAACTGTCCATCCGAATTTTTTTCACCCGCGGCAACTTCCAGAATATTTTCTGTGCGGATTCCATGACTGCCTTCTCTGTAAACTCCCGGTTCATCTGATACAATCATCCCCGGGGTCAGAACAGCATCTTCCAGCCCTGGTCTCATTGCCCAACGGATATTCTGCGGTCCTTCATGCACATTCAGCATATAGCCGATTCCATGTCCGGTACCGCATTTATAATCAATATTCAGATTCCAGACAGATTGCCTTGCCATGATATCCAGATTTCTGCCATAGCATCCCTGCAGAAAATTACAGTTTGCAAGTTGCAGCATTCCGATTGCCACTGCAGTAAAATGCTTTTTGATTTCCGAACTGATCTTACCAAGGACAATTGTTCTGGTCACATCTGTCGTTCCGCCCATATAAGTTGCACCGGAATCTACCAGAAGCATTCCTTCCGGCCTTATTTCACTGTAGATATCTTTTGTTGCTTCATAATGCATCATAGCCGCATTGGCACCATATGCGCTGATGGTAGGGAATGACAGTTCGATAAATCCCGGAAGCCTGCTGCGCAAATCATCCAGATACATGGCTGCGGAGTACTCTGTCATTGGAATTTTGCCTGCATTTGTCTTTACCCAGTAGATGAATCTGCACAAAGCGGCACTGTCGCGAAGATAAACTTCATGGATATTACGAAGTTCTGTCTCATTTTTGATCGCTTTCATCATAGCCGTCGGATCTTTTTCGTTGCGCACTCCGCTGCCGTATTTCTCCGCATGATCCAAAAGCGCACGATAGGTTGTATAATTCACATTACGCTTATCAAACAGTACTTTTCCGTTATATTCATACGCTTGTAAAAAAGGAATAATCTCATTGTAATTCTTTATTACAATTCCATTTTCTGCACAATATCCGTGTACTTGATCAGTCACCTCTTCCAGCTGTACAAACAAATAAAAGGTATCCATTGTCAAAAACGCATAGGACAGGCCAACCGGATTGCATTCCACATCATTTCCACGTAAATTTGTCAACCACATGATATCATCCAGCTTGCATAGAAGATACGCATCTGTTTTGTACTCCCGCATCTGTTTGCGCACCTCCGCTGTCTTCTGCGCAAATGACTTGCCGCAAAGTGCATCCGAAAGCACATACAGATCGTGGCAGGGAAGCTGCGGCCGATCTGTCCATACTTCTTCTGCCAGATCTTTGTCAAACCGGAATCGGATATTCTTTTCTGCCAGATCATTTTCCAGTTCTTCTCCGATTTCTGCTGAAATAACTCTTCCGTCAAATCCAAGGCACTGACCTTCTTGCATATTTTCATACAGATAGGCATTGATTGTCGGTACTCCTTCATCCATCATGCGATAAAGTGTTACTCCGGTTCCCTCCATCTCACGTTCCGCCTGAATAAAATATCTGCCGTCCGTCCACATTCCAGCCCAATCTTTGCTGACGATCAGTGTACCATTCGATCCGGTAAAATTACTGAAATACTCTCTTACCTTAAAAAAATCCGCAGCATATTCTGAATTATGAAAATCCGAAGTAGGTATCATATAATAATCAATTCCATCTTCTTCCATCTTACTTCGAAGTATTGCAAGTCTGTCCATGATCTTTCTGTTTTCCATTACTTTTATCCTGCCCTTTCCTCAATCAATGACCATTATACTACCGCCAAAAATTCAGCTTTACAACAAAATACCTTTATAATCATAAAAAAAGCGTCTCAAAGAGTTCTCTCTGAGACGTTTTATCATTCTTTCGAAAAGTTATACTCTTTTATCAATCGGAACATATGTCATATGCGGGCCAACCGGTTTATAGGCCGGTCTGATAATCTTTCCGTTGTTTACAAGTTCTTCCATTCTGTGTGCGCTCCAGCCAACAATTCTTGCCATTGCAAAAATCGGTGTATAAAGTTCCATCGGAAGACCTAACATCTTGTACACAAATCCGGAATAGAAG
Source organism: Butyrivibrio sp. (assembly GCA_017996845.1). The sequence continues at coordinate 5,640 of JAGOGF010000115.1, read as the reverse complement.
TCAACATTCACACTGACACCTTTATACATTTTGCGTTCTCCGCTGATTACTTCCGGTGCAAGTCTCTCCACACTCTCATACAAGGCATATTCTTTTTCGAGCCCCTTTTCCACAGCAAGCTGTTTAACAAACGATTTCAGAACAATCGCACGCGGATCTGATTTGGAATAAATTGCATGACCAACGCCATAGATAAGACCCGACTTGTCGAAAGCATCCTTATTCAGAAGTCTGTCGAGATACTTTCTGAGCGCTTCCTCATCTTCCCAATCCGTAAGATCCTGTTCCATCTGATCAAACATCTGAACAACCTTGATATTGGCTCCGCCATGACGAGGTCCCTTCAATGATCCGATTGCTGCTGCAATCACAGAATAAGTATCTGTAAGTGAAGATGTCACCACACGCGTCGTAAAGGAAGAATTATTGCCGCCGCCATGCTCCATATGCAAAACAAGGCATACATCCAGAAGTCTTGCTTCCAACTCCGTATATTGACTGTCCGGGCGAAGCAGATACAGAATATTCTCTGCCGTCGACAGATCCGTCCTTGGTGTATGAATTACCAGACTGTTTCCTTCGTGGTAATGATTATATGCCTGATATCCGTAAATTGATAAAAGCGGGAACAGACTGATCAACTGCATGCACTGCCGCAGCACATTTGGAAGTGAGGTGTCATCAGCCTTTTCATCATAAGAATATAACGTAAGTACGCTCCTTGCGAGTGTATTCATCATATCCTTACTTGGCGCTTTCATAATAATATCCCGTACAAAACTGGTTGGAAGACTTCTGTAGAAAAACAGCAGTTCCTGAAATTTCTTAAGTTGCATAGCAGATGGAAGTTCTCCAAACAAAAGTAAGTAAGTCACTTCCTCGAATCCGAATCTTTTATCAGCAGTAAATCCTCTGATCAGATCCTTTACATTATATCCTCTGTAGAAAAGTTCGCCATCTGCCGGTACCGTTTCACCATCTACTTCTCTGGTCGCACGGATGTCTGAAATATGAGTCAGCCCGGTCAGAACGCCCTTACCGTTCAGATCACGCAAACCTCTTTTTACATCAAACTTCGTAAAAAGCTCTGTATCAATCAGATCTGCACGCTCACCCAAATGTGCAAGATCAATGATTTCAGGGGTTACTTTCGAGTAGATATTTTCTTCTGCTGCCATCTTCTTCACTCCTTTCAGACCGGAAATATTCAGTTACCTTTCAGATTTTCCCTCAAGATTACATCTGCAGAAAATCCTTTACCACCTTTTTCATCTCATTCCTGTCACAAACTGTTTTGTGCCGAATGTCCGCACTGCGAATAGATTCAACCGCATCGGGAACCGTGAGTCCGGCCATTTGTGCTAATTTGTCAGCAAGTGCAAAATCATCTGTTCCTCCCACTGCATGCCCGATTGCTGCCATAACGGCATGTGTAAACTTAAACGGACTTGCTGTCGAAGCAATTACTGTTACCGTATCATCCTGCGTTTCTCTTCTGTACCCTGCATATACCGAGGAAGCTACTGCGGTATGGGTATCAATCACATATCCGGTAGATTCATAAAGCCTTTGAATCGCCTGCGCCGTTTCCTCTTCTGTAGCAAAACCGCCATAAAAATCAGAAAGCTGCATTCGCATTGCATCTGAAATTTCATACCTGCCATCTGAAGAAAGTTTCTGCATATAAGCAGCATCTTTCCCGGCATCATCTCCTGCAATGTGATAGATCAGTCTTTCCAGATTGGAAGAAATTAAAATATCCATAGAAGGTGAGCTTGTCAGCATAAACGCACGATTTCTGTCATATGCACCCGTCTGGAAGAAATCAAAAAGGACACGATTGGAGTTAGATGCACAGATCAGTTTATGAATCGGAAGTCCCATCTGCTTGGCATAATATGCTGCCAGAATGTTACCAAAATTTCCCGTCGGAACCACCACATTAATGGCATCTCCTTCTGCAATTCTGCCTTCCTTCAGAAGCCTTGTATATGCATATACATAATATACGATCTGCGGTATGAGACGACCAATATTGATAGAATTTGCAGATGAAAACTGAAAACCTGCCTGCTCCATTTCTGCTGCAAGTTTTTCATCCGTAAAGAGTTTTTTTACACCGGTCTGCGCATCATCAAAATTACCATCAATCCCGACTACGCAGGTATTATCACCCTTTTGTGTAACCATCTGTTTTTCCTGTATGGTGCTTACACCGTTTTTGGGATAAAAAACAATAATTCTTGTTCCCGGAACATCTGCAAATCCTGCAAGTGCAGCCTTACCGGTATCCCCACTTGTCGCTGTCAGAATAACAATCTCATTCTTTGCATGATTTTTTTTGGCTGCGGTTGTCATCAGATAAGGTAAAATGGATAATGCCATATCCTTAAACGCAATTGTCTTTCCATGATATAATTCCAGATAATAGGCACCATCTGCCTGCGTCATAGGCGCAATCTCAGGAGAGTCAAATTTGGAATCATAGGCATGACTGATACAGAATTTCAGTTCTTCTTCTGTATAATCCGTCAGAAGCAGTTTCATCACTTCATATGCGGTCTGCTGATAATCCATTTCCGTAATTTCTTTTAATGTCCGGTCCAGATGCGGAATATGATCCGGCACAAATAGTCCGCCGTCAGGAGCAAGTCCCCTTAGAATAGCCTCTGAAGCCTTTATTTTCACATCCGCGCCTCTGGTACTGCTGTATAAAACATCCATCATTTTTCTCTCCTCAACTTCTCTTTTCAACTGCCGCCTGCGCTGTTAAAATAGAAAGCAGAATAGTAATCAGAATAGCTTATAGCTTATAGCTTATAGCTTATAGCTTATAGCTAAAAAGTATAACATAAAATTCCTACTTAAGAAACCATACAAAATTAACTTTCTGCGCGTTTTTAATGAAAAGAATGCAGAGACAGGATAAAAATGAAGAAGCAAAAAAAATACCCGGGTGTCTATGAAACAATTCTCTCCGATGGAACTTGTTCCTACCGTGCATCGGTAACTTTTCGTCAGAAACATATTTCGCTCGGCTCCTATCAAAATCCCGCAACCGCACATCATGCCTATCTCTATGCCTGCCATATTCTGCAAAGCAGCACCTGGAAAATCTCAGGATGGAAAAAAAATACCACCCTCTCTTTTGAAAAATGTATCATTCTTGCCAATTTCAAGGACAACGGTATTTATATTCCGACTCCGATCTATATGGGAAAAAATTTTTTTTTGTACTACCTTTCTGTGCATACTGTCCTGAAATTTGATATTGATGACCTTTTTTATTATTCTTCCCATAAAATCATGAAGCGCGGATCCTATCTGTTTGTTGCAGACTACGGCAGTCAGATCAATATTCTGAACCGTTATGGGATCAAAAGTCATGCCGTTATCGGACGGGATTACCACTTTGCAAACGGCGATCCGACTGATCTGCGTTATGAGAATATCATCATTTTGAACCGTTATCATGGTGTCAGACAATTTGCAGAATCCGGATTTATACGCTATAAATCTGTCATTCATATAAAGGGTAATTTTATCATCGGAATTTATCAGACCGAAACCGAAGCTGCTATCGCCTATAACAAGGCTGCTGATATTCTGCATAAAAAAGGTGCCCCGGTAAACTATATCCAGAATTATGTTGAAGGGATCAGCCCAAGCGAGTATGCTGAAATTTATACCCGCATTTCCATATCGCCCAAAATCAGCGCCTACACTTTCCCCCAAAATCAGACTCTATAATCCGAAAACTCACCTGACATTTAAAGGAAACATTATGCACATAAATATGAAACACCTGTACCGGTATCCGCTTTCCTGTTTTGTTCTTTTCCTTATTTTCTGTTTTATTTTTACCGGCTGCACTGCCACACCCGCTGAACCGATCAGCAGAACCGGGTTCTATTTTGATACCGTTATCAATATCACAATCTATGATAAATCAGATGAAACCCTTTTGGACAGCTGTATGAAAATGTGCTCTCATTATGATAATCTTTTATCCACCACAAAAGAAAACAGTGATATATGGAATATTAATCATGCCGGCGGAAAGCCTGTAAAAGTAGATCCGGAAACAATTCTGCTTCTGCAGAAAGCACTTTTTTATGCAGATCTTACGAATGGCCGTTTTGATCCGACAATCGGAGGCGTCAGCAGTCTCTGGAATTTTTCCGGAAATACCCCCGGTCCTGTACCGGATAAGAAAAAAATTGCAGAAGCACTTGAACATGTATCCTACAAGAACATCCTGCTGGATTCATCCGCAGGGACCGTGACACTTTCCGATCCGCTTACCCGGCTGGATCTTGGTGCAATTGCCAAGGGATATATTGCTGATCAGTTAAAGAAATATCTGAAAAAAGAAGGCGTTGCCAGCGCCATTATCAATCTGGGAGGAAATGTTCTGCTGGTAGGCAACAAACCGGACGGATCCGATTTTACAGTCGGAATCCAAAAACCATTTGCCGATAACAGTACCTACATCGCAGCCGTGTCTGCTTCTGATTGTTCACTCGTATCTTCCGGCAGCTATGAACGCTACTTTGAACAGGATGGTAAAATGTATTTTCATATTCTTGATTCTGCCACCGGATATCCGGTAGACACCGATCTTGTAGGTGTAACGATTCTCTCGGATCAATCTGTGGACGGTGATGGTCTTTCGACTGCCTGCTTCATTCTGGGTCTGGATAAAGGTATGAAACTGATCGAATCCATTCCCGGTACAGAAGCTGCTTTTATTACAAAAGATGAGCATCTGCATTATTCAAGCGGATTCCCCCAAAAATGAATTCTTCCAAATCAAAAAACAGCAAAAGGGATCATCCACCTTTTGCTGTTTTTTTGATTCCATATTTTTAAAAAAACTTCCTGATCAAATGACACAAATTGCCTTTTTGGGACATTTCTCTACGCAGATACCACAATGGGTACACTTCTCCTGATCAATCCGTGCAATATTATCTGCAACCGCAATTGCACCGGATGGACAGTTTTTTTCGCAGATATGACATGCGATGCAACCAACTTTGCAATATTGATTAACCGCTGCCCCTTTATCTCTGGACATACAGGTCACGGCTTCTGTCGCACCGTAAGGAATCAGGTCAATCAGATGACGGGGACAAATGTGAATACATTTCTGACATGCCTTACACGCATCCTTATCAACAACTGCAATTCCATTCACAATATGAATTGCATCAAACTGACAAACATTCACACAGCTTCCACCGCCAAGACATCCGTACGCACAGGTCTTTGGTCCTGATCCCGGTGCCTGACTCATGATACGGCAATCCGCAACTCCTGTATATTCATATCTTTGCGCAGCTTTTTCACAGTCTCCACCACAATGTACATATGCTACCATACGTGTACTTGCTCCTGCATCTTCACCCATAATTTCAGCAATTGCTGCTGCAACCGGAGCGCCTCCAACAGGGCACTGATTTGCCGGCGCTTCTTTCTTTGCAATTGCAGCTGCACACCCTGAGCATCCAGGGAATCCGCATCCGCCACAGTTATTTCCCGGAAGTGCCTCCAGAACTGCCTGTTCCTTTTCATCTACGTCTACATGAAGCTTAATCGCCGCAACTCCCAGAATCAGACCGATCAGGATTCCGATGC
>JAGOGF010000114.1 GCA_017996845.1 Butyrivibrio sp. | reverse complement strand
ACTTATCTCCTTTCGATGTGGATAATATTTGACAAAATATATATCGGATCGGGGTAAGTTGTTTTTTATATGCTCTGAAACATCAGTAAAATCAAGGCCTATGAATTATGAAATTCTCTCAAATAAATATAGTACAAATCACAAAGATATTTTCTGCATTTTATGATAAAATACATTTACGAAACTTTTCGAAAAAAAGTGATTATAAGGAGGCAACTATGCCAGTTTGGCTCAAAGACACTGTATTTTACGAAATTTATCCGCAATCTTTTTATGACACCAACTGTGACGGAATCGGTGATATCAATGGAATCATCGAAAAACTTGATTATATCAGAGATCTGGGCTGCAATGCGCTCTGGATCAACCCCTGCTTTGACTCTCCATTCAAAGATGCCGGCTATGATGTACGGGATTACAAAAAAGTTGCTCCCAGATACGGCTCCAACACTGATCTGTACCGCTTATTTGGCGAAGCACATAACAGAAATATGCATGTTCTGCTGGATCTTGTCCCTGGGCATACTTCTGAAGAACATACCTGGTTTATAGAGAGTCAGAAGGCCGAAATAAATGAATATTCCAATCGATATGTATGGACAAACGGGGCATTTGAAGGAATTGCAGGGCACCCCTATATCAGCGGCGAGTGTCCGCGTGATGGTTCTTATATGCTGAACTTTTTCAAATCTCAGCCTGCCCTTAATTATGGTTTTCTGCATCGTACACAGGACTGGCAATTACCGCCGGATCATCCTGATTGCATCGCCACAAGAGAAGCACTCAAAGACATTATGCGTTTCTGGCTGGACCGGGGATGCGATGGATTTCGTGTTGATATGGCAGATTCTCTTGTGAAAGAAGATGACGAGCAGAAATCAGCCACTTCTGCAATCTGGCAAAATATCCGTGCCATGCTGGACTCTGCATATCCTGAGGCCGCAATGGTCTCCGAATGGAGTAATCCGCAGCAGGCTCTTTCAGCCGGATTTCATATGGATTTTTACCTGGATCATCACGGTAACGGTTATAACACGCTGGTACGTGACAATGAGACGCCAGGAGGTGACCACAGCTTTTTCCGCAAAGATGGAAACGGAGATATCATGCGGTTCTTAAATGATTACCTGCCAAAATATAATATGACCTGCCAAAAAGGTTATATCAGCTTTCTGACCTGCAATCATGATACGCCCAGAGAAAGCCTTACTCTGGATACTATGGAAAGAAAGCTTGCATATGCATTCTTTCTGACCATGCCCGGCGTTCCGTTCCTATATTATGGTGATGAGATCGGTATGCGTTATCAGGAAAATCTTCCCACGAAAGAAGGGGGATACGCAAGAACCGGAACCAGAACTCCGATGCAATGGAATTCCGGCTGCAATCTCGGCTTCTCAGAAGCAAACCCACAGCTTCTATATCTTCCCGTTGACAGCGATGCTTTCGCACCTACCGTGGAAAACGCTGCTGCAGATCCTGATTCTCTTTTCCACACCGTAAAGGATCTGATCCGCCTTCGTCATGCTGAAGAAGATTTACAGGCCGATGCACAGTTTGAAGTGCTTTATGCAGAAAAAAACTGTCTTCCTTTTATCTTTCGCAGAGGTCAGCTGCTGATTGGTGTCAACCCGTCTGCAACAGAGCAGACTGCTCCGATCGCAACCGGCAAAAAAGCAATCTATACAATCGGAAAAGCCAATTCCGAAAATGGAAAAATCACACTTGGCCCGCAGTCATTTGTTATTCTGAAATAATTTTTTCATCATTCAAATAGCCAGCAGGTCATGCGCCTGCTGGCTATTTTTAAAAAATATATGAAGAAAATATGGGAGAAAGAATAGATACCTCTCCGCTATAATGGAGAAGACTTTTAACAGGATCAGTTATCTTCTGTCGTAATTCCCGCTGTCTTGATGAAGAATTTCACATTACTTTTCTGGCTCTTATCTGCTCCGCCAAATGAGGTATAATCAGCAGATGCCTGGTTAATCGCCTGCAGCCTGTCTGAGAAGGAACGGATATCTCCGTCAAATGCCTGAGATATTTTGGATATTCCCTCATCGTTGAACTTGACAATTCCATCTGTCAGATCACCTGCACCTTCATCGAGCCTGCCTGCACCATCCTGCAGATCTGCTGCGCCGCTGTCAAGATCGGAAGTTCCCTTGACAAGATCCGCTGCACCGCTGTTCAGTTTACTGCTGTTGGAATTCAGCTCATCCGTACCGCTTCGAAGTGCTGCCGAACCGTCCTTTAGTTTGGTCACTCCGCCTGCCAGATCATATACACCGCCGGATAACTGTTCTCCGCCGACATTGAGCTGTGAAAGTCCATCATTAAGCGAACCTGCACCATTATCAAGCTGTCCGATTCCGCCTGCCAGATCAGAAGCTCCACCTGAAAGCTGATCCAGACCGGACTTGAGGGTTCCCAGCGAAGCTCCGGTTTTACGCGCACTTTCTTCCATTACCCGCAAAGTAGTAAGTTCTGCTGTATAGGCATCTGCCGAATAGCCTGCCCAATCGGATAACCCTGCGCCTGTCGTACCTTTTAAAAGTGTATCAAGCGCCTGTGCTTTAGCCTGATTGTCGGCTCCGATTACACCATTCATTGCATTTTTTAATAGCGTTGAAAGAGATACACCATTTGCAGCAGCATAATTTTTCAGCCCATCAATTTGTGCTTTAAATGTATTGTATCCGCTTTCACTGAGCATATTACTGCTGTCATTTCCTGCAAAAAGAATAATATGGGAAGAAATAACATTTGCAAGTCTTGACTGATCTGCTATCTGCGTACCATCTGATTCCGCTGCTGAATTCTCTGTTTTTGCATCATCCGTATTTTCTGCAGTTCCGGCTGCATCCGCTGTTTCCTGACTGTCACTTACCGAAGCATCCGCGGAACTATCTGTCGCTGAACTCTTACTTTCTGCAGCCTGTTCCGAGTCGGATGCTGCCCCACTTGCCTGGGCAGATTCTGCTGTCGACGCATCTGTATTGTCTGCAGTACTCGTCCACCCCGCATAAAGAGTAGTTGACTCCGTAATACTGATCGGCCAGGCATCATCTGCAATCGGATCACCGATTTTATCCGCTGTTTCATACCAGCCTTTGAAGGTATAACCTTCCCTGTCTGGAGTCTCAGGCTTGTTCATTAAATAAACCTTATTTCCATCATCATCCGTATCCGTATTTACTATTACATTTGCATCCGCACTATCCGCATAACTGCCGCCCTGCAGATCAAGTGTTACGGCAGGTGCAGATACAACCGCTGCACGCATCAGACTCGCTCCCAGATGTACGCTTGAAAGTCCCGGATTCATTTTTCCAAGCAGATATTCAGCTTCCTTAATTGCCCAGTACTGCTGATCTGCCTGCGACACACTTTCTGCTACTGCAGTGTCAATCGCTGCCACACCATCTTTCAGTTTACATGCACCTGTCAGTGCACTTGCTGTACCATTTTTTAATGTGGAAGAGCCATTATATGCTGTTGTGATACCGTTTGAAAGTTCATTTGTCCCACTCCAGAGAGCTGTTACACCATCCTTCATTGTGAACAGACCATCATCCAGCTGTGAAGCGCCATCTGCAATTTTACTGACTCCGCCTGTATAATCACTGATTCCGCCTTGCAGATCTCCTGCGCCCTTGTTTAACTTCTCTGTACCATCTTTTAATGTTTTGGTTCCATTATACAGTTTTCCTGTACCATCTTTCAGTTCTCCTGAACCATCCACCAATTGATCCACGCCATCTGTCATATCATTCAGCTTGCTGTTAACTTCATTGATCTGATCAGAATTGTCCAGATTGTTAAAACCCAAATCAGAAAGAGCATCACTTGTCGCCATCGTCATTGTCATCCCAAGCTGAAAGTCATTCGTATCAGCTGTTATTTCAACATAGTCCGGTATACTGACCTCTTTATCCGTCAGTTCCATGTCTTCGAGCTTATCTTCATTTAATTTCAAACTGTCTTTCAATCCCGGAAGTCCCACTCCCATAACAATATAGGCATTTGCATCCGAAATCACCTTTCCGTTTGATACCTGTACATGACTGAATTTATCCGTTGGAAGCATAACTCCTGATATCATTGCAAATGGCGTATATATGTCTTCATTTTCACCATTGACCTGTACAGTCTGTTTCGCACGATTGGTATAATCAAAGCGGATGGTAACCGTTCCGCTCTTACCCGCAAGCTCCTGCGGTGTAATATCTTTACCGTCCAGCTTATAACTTACCCTGACGTCTACAGGGAGCTGCGTGCTTGTTGTTCCCTGATAATAGATATCGTTTCCATTTGCATTCCAGGTAATTGTACCGTCCTTATTCACGGTATATTCTTCATTTCCTTTTACATTTTTAATATCTGAAAGCTTACTTTCATCCGTAATGGTCGTACTGCCATCCTTATTTTTCAGCCATTCGCTGACCGTAACTGTATTATTTGCCCCTGTTGCATCTCCTGCAACGTATACCGTTTCTTCCTTATTAACATCATCACTGCTTTGCCCGAAGCTTCCATTATTGATGACCGATTCCAATGTTTTGCTCTCAGCTTTGTCTGCCGCTGACTGCGGTTCTGAAGATGACGTTGCACTTACAGAAGTGTCTGCCGCATTACCTGTTGCAGCAACACCACATGCCATTGTGGTAAATGCCAGTACACATGCTACTGCAACTACTCTTGTTCTGATCAGATATTTTTTGTACATCGCTCGCTCCTTATTTGTTTCTGCACTTTTTCAAGCACTTTTCAACTTATTTTTATCTGCATGCATTTTTTTCCTGTTCCTGTCCGCTTCCCTTGCATTTGCAAATCCAAGCGTTGATCGGCAGATCAGCGGATCAAAGATCATATACATTGCCGGAAGCACCAACAGTACAACACACATACTGATCAGGGCACCACGGGCCATCAGATTGCATAATGATCCGATCATGTCAATGCTGGAAATCATTCCCACACCAAAGGTCGCTGCAAAAAAGCTCAGTGCACTTACGATAATGGATTTCATACTGGTAGCAAGTGCAATTTCCGTAGATTCTTTTTTACTGTGTCCTTCATTTCGCTCCCTGCAATATCTGGTTGTCATCAGGATCGCATAATCTACCGTAGATCCCAACTGAATGGTACCGATCACGACAGATGCAATAAAGGGAAGAACCGATCCCGTATAATAAGGAATTCCCATATTGATAAATATGGCAAACTCGATTACCGAAACCAGAATAAAAGGTAAGGATATTGATTTGAGTACGAAAAGAATAATGACAAATACCGCTGCAATGGATACCCAGTTGACAATCTGAAAATCCCGATTGGTAATTGTGATCAAATCTTTTGTACAGGGAGCCTCCCCCACTACCATTGCATTTTTGTCAAACTGTTTTACGATCGTATTGACCCGCCCGATCTGCGCATTTACATCATCGGATGCCGCTTTATATTTGGAAGTGATCAGCATCATCTGGTGATGGTCACTTTCCAATACATCTTTTGTTTTATCCGGAAGCATATCTTTTGGTACAGATGAGCCTACAACTGATTGCAGTCCCAGTACGGCATCCACTCCGTCAACTTTTTTCAGTTCCGCAATCATTTGACCTACCGTATTATCATCCAGTTTGGAATCCATCAATATCATATATGTCGTATTGGTTTGAAAATGTTTATCCAGTTCCGTGCTTGCCTGGATACTCGGAAGAGAATCCGGAAGTGTCTTGGCCAGATCATAATATACTTTTGTATGGTTATTTCCGTATATTGCAAACGGAAGCAGACACAGAAATATTACCCCGAACATCACATAATGCTTTGCGATCCACTTTGGAATTTTATTAAATTCTTTCATCAGTGGCTTATGCTTTGACTTTTCCAGAACATTATCAAATACCAGTATCATACTCGGCAGTACTGTAACACAGGAGATAACACCAAAAACAACACCCTTTGACATCACAACTCCCAGATCCAGTCCGATCCGGAAACTCATGAAACACAGTGCAACAAAACCTGCAATCGTGGTGATCGAACTTCCAATGATTGACTGAAATGTCATTGTAATGGCACGCGCCATTGCATCTTTTTTGTCATTCGGTTCTTTGGCCAGTTCTTCCTGATAGCTATGCCACAGAAAAATAGAGTAATCCATTGTCACACCAAGCTGAAGTACCGCACTCAGGGACTGTGTGATAAAAGATATCTGCCCCAGAAATATATTGGTACCCATATTATAAATAACCGCAAATCCGATGCTGAGCAGGAAAAAAATCGGGATCAGATAGGCATCCATGGTAAGCGAAAGAACAATCGTCGCAAGTGCCACTGCGATCAGAACATAAATGGGTGTCTCTTTCTCTGCCAGATTCTTGGTATCTGTTACCACTGCCGACATGCCACTTAAAAAGCACTGCTTATTGGAGATGGAACGAATTTGTTTGATCGCTCCCATCGTGCCTTGCGAAGATGTCGTTTCATCAAAAACGATGAACATCATAGTCGCATCTCCATTATTAAATGCATCGTATACTTTGTCGGGTAACATATCCATCGGAACGGAGATGTCCAGCAGACTGTCATACCAGACAACTTCTTTCACATGCGGAACAGCTTCAATCTGTTTCTTCAGATCAGCAACATCCTTTTCCTGCATGCCTTCCACTACAAAAAGTGAATAGGCGCCGGTTCCAAACTCATCCTCCAGAATGTCCTGTCCCTTCATTGTTTCAATATCGGTTGGTAAATAGGATAGGATATCATAGTTAACCCTTGTTCCGATATACCCCAATATGGAAGGAAACAGCAGAATCACACTGACAATGAGGATGACAAACCGCATTTTTACAATGCCTTTGGATATTTTCTCCATAATCTCTCTCCTCAAATAAATATTGACCACTGGTCATTTTCAATACTATATGGTATACTTCAAAAATGACCGATGGTCAATATTATATTTTAACATTTAATACTTTATTTATATTTTCTGCTTTTACGAAACATTTCTCCAGATAGTTACAATATTTTCCATTGTCTGCTAAAATACATGTACCAAGTACTTTTTATGGAGGTGCAATAAGGCTTCATGGGCAAACTTGATAAAAACAAACGCCTGAAAATAGATTCTCTTCTGAATACATCCTTTGAACTCTTTATCGCCAAAGGAATTAATAAAACATCCATTTCTGACATTGTAGAAAAAGCGGGTGTTGCCAAAGGCACTTTTTATCTGTATTTCAAAGATAAATATGATATCAAAGACCGTCTGATTGTACACAAAACCAGTCAGTTGTTTGCACATGCTTACGACTGTCTGAAGACCAGCGGACTTACTGATGTAAGTGATAAAATCATTTATATCGTGGATCATATTCTGGATGAACTGGAAAATAACAAGCCGCTTCTGTCCTTTATCTATAAAGATCTGAGTTGGGGTGTATTCAAAAAAACGCTTGCCTTTTCTTCCGCTACCGAGGATATTGACTTTCGCATAATTTATCAGAACATTTTGAATGAATCTGATCAGAAATTTGATAACCCTGAGGTTATGCTCTTCCTGATCATAGAACTCACCGGATCTACGGGTTACAGTTCTATTCTGTATCATGATCCGGTGCCCTTAAAGGAACTCAAACCCTATCTATATCAGTCAATCCGGGGAATTATACGGGATCATACGCTTTCCAATGTATAGCAGACAAAAGCCAGCCGTAAGTTTGAAAACTTATGACCGGTTTTTTATTTGACAATTTGAATACTTCGTGATAGATTGAACATATGAACAATCATTCATATGTTCAATCTTTTTAAGGAGGAATTTATGCAAAATAAAAGTGAAGATTGTTGTGAACAATTTGAACTTCATCCTGATAAAATCAGGATTGTAAATGATGGAATGCCCCCGGAAGACACCCTGTATGACCTTGCCGAGCTGTTCAAGGTATTTGGTGATTCAACACGGATCCGTATTCTATATGCTCTGTTTGAAGCAGATATCTGTGTCTGTGATCTGGCTGAAACGCTTCAGATGACGCAGTCCGCCATTTCACATCAGCTTCGGATTCTGAAACAGTCCAA
>JAGOGF010000026.1 GCA_017996845.1 Butyrivibrio sp. | reverse complement strand
TGCAGAACACAGTTGTTTAATATTAATACACTGCAGTGGGATTCGGAGATCTGCAGAATTTTTGATATTCCAATCAGTGCATTGCCCGAAGTGACGCCATCAGATGCATATTTTGGAGAAACAGATTTTGAAGGTGTTCTGGATCATCCGGTGCCGATTCACGGCGTGATGGGAGATTCCCATGCTGCGCTTTTCGGACAGGGATGTCTGCAGCCGGGTATGATCAAAGCAACCTATGGGACAGGCTCCTCCATCATGATGAATGTAGGCGACAAACCGGTTTTTTCCTCCAGTGGAGTAGTGTCGTCGCTTGCATGGTTTATGGGGGGAAAACCGCAGTATGTTCTGGAAGGAAATATTAATTATGCAGGTGCAGTAATCAGCTGGCTTATTAATGATGTGCAGCTGATCGGAAACCCTTCAGAAGCTTCTGCAATGCCGCTTTTGGCTAATCAGGATGACCATACCTATCTGGTTCCGGCTTTTTCAGGAATCGGAGCTCCCTACTGGGTATCAGATGCAACTGCAACCATGACGGGAATGACACGTACAACCGGCAGAAATGAGATAGTCAAGGCTGCTGTGGAGTGTATTGCATATCAGATCACGGATATTGTAAAGGCCATGCGGCTTGATGCCGGAGAACAGAACGGCGCAGAGCAGCTGCGGGTTGACGGAGGACCGACAAGAAACTCCTATCTGATGCAGTTTCAGGCAGATATGTTAGGTGCAGAGGTTCAGGTTGCGAATGTGGAAGAACTTTCGGGAATAGGCGCAGCGTTCTGCGCAGGAATCGCGCTTGGAATCTATGATGCGAACCGGATTTTTCAAAATATTCAGAGAACAACCTATTCCCCGCTGATGTCAGAACAAAAGCGTGCCGATAAAATGAATGGATGGAATCAGGCAGTGCAGCTGGTTATCAGACCTGTTTAATAAAAAAAGTGAGGATTAACAATGCAAAAAAAACTTTTATTCGGGGCAGCGTATTATCCAGAATATATGCCATATGAACGAATCGATACCGATTTTTCCATGATGAAGAAGGCTGGTATGAATGTGATCCGTGTAGCAGAGTCTACCTGGAGTACACTGGAGCCGCGAGAAGGAGAATTTGACTATACCTGTATTGATCAGATTCTGAGAAAGGCAGAGGAATATGATCTGCAGGTTATTGTCGGAACACCGACCTATGCAATACCATCCTGGATGGCAGATGTGCATCCGGAGGTCATGGTCATGACTGCGGCGGGGAGACAGATCTATGGCAGACGCCAGATCATGGATATAACAGATCCTGTTTTTCTGCAGTATGCGGAGCGCGTGATCAGAAAACTGATATCACATGTGGCAGACCATTCCTGCGTAATCGGATATCAGATTGATAACGAGACAAAATATTATGATAATTCATCGGAATCAGTACATCAGAAATTCCGGGAACATCTGCAACAGAAATTTGGTACACCTGAGAAACTCAATCAGGCATATGGTCTTGCCTATTGGAGTAATTCCATTGCTGACTGGGAACATTTTCCCAATCCGGACGGAACAATTAATGCCGGAATAGCAGGAGAGTATGATCGTTTCCGCAGGCATCTGGTAACGGAATATCTGCAGTGGCAGGCAGATATTGTTTCTGAATATAAAAAAGAAAGTCAGTTTATTGCACAGAATTTTGATTTTGACTGGCGGGGGTATTCCTATGGGGTACAACCGGACGTTAATCATTATGAGGCCGCAGCTGCACTAACGCTTGCAGGCTGTGACATTTATCACCCTTCGCAGGACGCACTGACCGGTGCGGAAATTGCTTTTGGCGGGGATATGACAAGATGCCTGAAGATGCAGCCTTATCTGACAATTGAAACGCAGGCGCAGGCATTCAAGCCATGGACGCCATATCCGGGGCAGCTTCATCTGCAGGCATACAGCCATCTTGCAAGCGGTGCAATCGGCATGATGTACTGGAACTGGCACTCGATCCACAACAGTATGGAAACATACTGGAAAGGTGTACTGAGCCATGATCTGCAGGAAAACCCGGTTTATCACGAGGCACTGCAGATTGGAGCCGAATGGGCAAAATTATCCCCGCAGATTCTGGGAATGAAAAAAGAAAATCGGGTGGCAGTGGTAGTAGATAATCATTCTCTGACAGCGCTCAAATGGTTTGGTATTGATCCTGCCTTTACCTATAATGATGCAGTCCGGCTTGTCTATGACAGCCTGTACGAACTGAACATCGAATGCGATATGGTGGATGTCAATGCACTGAATACGATGGGAACGAAGCAGTACGACATGATTATTACACCGGCTCTTTACAGCGCAACAGAAGAGACGATTCAGAATCTGAAAAAATTTGTTGCAGCAGGAGGCGTCCTTGTCAGTACGCTCAGAAGTTTTGTGGCAGATGATCATTTCAGTGTATACCCGGATCTGGCACCACATGCCATGAATGATGTTTTTGGGATGTATTATCAGGAGATTGCGGATCCTGGGAAAACAACAGTAGCAGGAACACCGGCAAAATACATGTTGGAACTGCTGCATGTAACGGATGCGGAAGTGATGATGCAATATGAGCATAAATATTGGGGCGCATATGCCGCAGTCACTGAAAATAGCTTTGGAAAAGGAAAAGCATATTATATCGGAACAGTAGCTGATAAGAAGCTTTGGAAGAGAATATTTGCAAAAGCCAGAAAGGATGTTTTTGTAATTCATCCGGATCAGCAAAGACCTCTGTCGGAAAATTTTGAATGGCCGGTCATTATCCGAAGCGGAATAACTCCGGATGGCGCTTTGTTGCATTATGTAATGAATTACAGTGAACAGGAACAGGCAATTGACTGTCCCTATGCACAGGTAAAAGATCTTCTGACGGAGCAGGTCTTCGCCAAAGGGGATGTTATAAATCTGCACGACTGGGATGTAAAAATAGTGAAGCAGACAGAGAAAATGAGTGACTGAAAAACAGCAGGAAAGATATGATGCAGTTTTGCATGATATAGTGGATGGATCAGCATATGAAAAAATGGAATTATATTTTTGATGTACCGGATAATAAAAAAGTTCGTATGATTGTTTCTACAGATTGTAAAAATGAAGCAGATGATCAGTTTGCATTGGCTCATCATATAATGACACCGAAATTTATATTAAAGGGAATTGTGGGTGCTCATTTTAACATGAATCCCCAGGAATATGGAGACGGGCATACTGCACAGGCCAGTGTAGAAGAAGTACACAAGGTATTAAGGCTTATGGATGCGGATGATATGTATGATGTTTACAAAGGGGCAGAATATCCGCTTGAAAATGAAAGAAAGCCCCAGGAATCGGATGGCGCACGTTTTATCATTGCCGAAGCCATGCGGGAGGATTCACATCCTCTTTTTATAGCATGTCAGGGCGCAGTAACGGATCTTGCCGCTGCAATACTCATAGAACCCCGCATCTGTAATCGTATGACGGCAATCTGGATTGGGGGCGGAAAATATCCGAATGGCGGTTTTGAATTTAATTGCAAACAGGATATTGCAGCCGCAAATGTTCTGATGAAATCACAGATGCCGGTATGGCAGATTCCGATTACAGTTTATAAGCAAATGGCAGTGACACTTGCAGAACTGCAGGTAAATGTCAGCCCCTGCGGGGCAATCGGGAAATATCTGGTTGATCAGATGGTTGCATTTAATGACAAATGTGCCGGATATCAGCAGTGGCCGCATGGTGAAATATGGGGACTTGGAGACAGTCCGACAATTGGTGTGCTGCTGGAAGAAAGTGAAAAAGATGATATCTATGATATGATAGAAGCTCCGGATATCAACTATGATGATATGACTTATTCATACACAAATCATAATCGGAAGATTCGCGTTTATAATCAGGTTAATGCCAGATTGATTTTAAGTGATCTGTTTGCCAAACTGAAAATCAATTACGGAACATAATTTTTTAGAAAGTCTGTGCTGCCCTTTATTCCGGCAGTGCAGACTTTATTTTTTTCCGCTGTTTCGAAAGCCCGATCGATAACTGCTGGGTGTTTGACCGGTGATTTTTTTAAACTGCTTATGGAAATAGGTATCATTGGCAAATCCGCAGGCTTCGCTGATTTCAGACAATGATTTATCGGTGGCCGACAGAAGCTTTCTTGCAAGTGCAATTCGTTCTTCGTTAATGTAGGAAGATAGAACCTTACCGGATTCCTTATGAAAAAGGTAAGAAAGGTAATCGGGTGATACATGGACGGCGTCGGCAATATTGTTCCGATCCAGATCACACTCGGAAAGATGGGTGTGAATATATTGAAAAATGGAACCCATTATGGAATCCGGTGCTTTTTTGGTCTGTATCAGTTCTGAGATGGCTGTAAAAATCTGTTCTGCCCAATGCAGAAATGCATCCGGAGTGGATAGTACCTGAGACAGTTCACCGGATTGTTCGGTTATGATAACGGCTTCTGCTGCAGGAATTTTCTGTTCCGAAAATAAATTGAAGATCATGTGGAGCAGACCATAATATGCATTATTAATATCTTTGACAGAAAAAACGGATTTCTGACCATAAAACTGATATTTCAGTTCCAGTAAAACATCTTCGGGGCGACCCTTGATCAGCCAACCGGACCATTTTGAGAGTGCTTCATCTGAAAAAGCAGTATTGTCAGAAAGCGTCGAACGCTTGTCAGCAGCAGGGACAGCCGTATCCATAATAAAAATGACCTGACTGTTTCGTGTCAGGAGCTGGGAAGCAAAACGGTTCAGCAGTTCATAAGCATAGGATGCAGAATAAAGAGGTGCTTCCGCAAACATATAGAAAGCAAAATGCAAATCCTGGTAGGATGCGGCAAGTGTCTGAATGAGCACATGAAAGGATTCTTTCAGCTCTGTTTCATCATGAGAAGCATTGAGCTGCGTGCTGACCATATAACCCTGATCTCCCATATCGGTACAAAAGGAAGGCAAGGCAAAGGCGTTCTGCAGCATACGGGAAAGCGTTTTAAAAGCAATTTTTTCGCGTGGATCAGAAATGCTGGAAAGATCAGGAACAGAGATTTTCAGGTAGCTGAAATAGTAATTTGCAGATAAATAGGTTTCCGGAATTTCATATTTTTCCATATATCGCGTAATGGCATCCGGATCCGGCTTTATCATTCCGCGGTACAAATCACGCCAGAAAGCAAGCTGCTTGATCTGCAGGGAACTTTTTTCGGATTTTTTTTCTTTTGCAAGTTTTTGCTGTACTTCCTGTAAAGCAGCAGTCAGTTCATTGATATCGGCAGGTTTTAGAATATAACGATAGACCTGGAGACCAATGGCGCTTTGCGCATAGTTAAAATCGGCATGGCCTGTCAACAGAAGATTGACGGAATGATAGCCGTTTTCCTTTATCCATTGGATCAGAGTGAGACCGCTTTCTTTTGGCATCTCTACATCGGCCAGAAGAATGTCAACCGGGTACTGTTCATAGATTTTACGGGCCTGCTCCGCACTGTAGGCTTCATAGATCTGTGTGATCCCAAGAGACTGCCAGTCCAGACTGCTTTTTACACCCTGTACAAGGTAATATTCATCATCAACAATAAGTATGCTGGACATCTGTTTCATCCTGACCTTTCTGTATGTTGGAAAGACATTTATTTTTTGTTTTCCGGGGTATACGCAACAAAAGGAATATCAATTTCAGTCCGTGCACCCATGCTGGGTTCATTGGAGAGATGCATCACCGCCGTACTGTCATAATAAAGGCGAATTCTTTTTATCAAATTGGATATGCCGATTTTGGTACCGGCACAGGAGCCTGCCAGTACCTGGTCATCCGGGTGATTGTATTTGTCCAGAATTTCCTGCGGATAACCGCTTCCGGAATCGATATGTGTAATGATCAGTCTTTTTTCATCGTCTCGATTTATAACATGGATGCTGAGTGTAAGCTTTAACGGCTCTCCCATGACAAGATTGATTTTAAATGTGTTTTCGGTGATCATGATCAGGATCAGGGGGAAAACCATTGCATTTCTAGCTTCCTCATCAATGTCGCTGCAGAATGTTATACATCCGGGAAAGCGCAGGCTGGTAAGTTCAATGTAATTTTTTTCATAATGCAGTTCCCGGTCAAGCGGAACTTTGTCTTCTGTACTGAGCGTATAGCGCAAATGTTCCGAAAGCGTTACGATCATTCGCTTGATTAAGTCGGTATGCTCCTTCGTGCCATCTGTCAGATACGAAATGGTATTAAGGCAGTTGATCAGAAAGTGAGGAGCTACCTGTGATTTCAAATACTGCAGTTCAAAGGATTTTTTCTGCAGATTCTCTTCATACACATCAATTTTGAGTTGCTGAATGGTATCAATCATCTGATTGTAGGATTCAGAAACCTCCAGAATCTCACTGCAGGGCTGATCAGAGGTATTGATTCGACTATCCATATTTCCATCAGCAAGAGATTTGGTAACAGAAACCAGTGGATCAATGGATTCCTTAATAAACTGCGATAACAAACGGTTGACCAGCCAGAATAAAAGTACAGTACATAAAAGAAGGAAAATCAAAATCCGCCCAAGAGACAAAATCGGCATGTCCACCTGACTAAGCGGGATCATCGCAGTAATAAAATAATCACAGTAGGTAAGGGAAACGGATACAGCCATATACCGTCTGCCCTGGTAGTGAAGGACTGCGTAATGCTCCAGTGTCTTTGAAACGGGGATATTCAATGGATCGGAGGAACTGACGGTAAGCGGTCTGCCCTGTTTATTGACAAAAAGGATATCCGCTCCCTGATCCTGTAGACGAGTCAGCGCAGAGGAAAGCGTGTCAGTGTCTGTCCATGCACCTACAATACTCTTATTCAGGACAAAAAAGTTCACAAAATAATTTTTATTTTGATAGGGATACAAAATCCATTTGGTACTTGTCTTGGAAGACAGGACAGAGGGTTTGGTGTTGCTGAGGCTATTGCGAAGATAACCGGAAAACCCGTCATTTTCAAAAGAACTTTTCTGATTTTCCACCCAGGTTCCGTTATTGGGAAAATAGCAGTAAAGCCCGAGTATATTTGGAAAAGAGCGCAGGTTGGTGTCAAATAATCGATTGATTCCGGATATGCTGCCGTAGTGCTCCTGCGGATTGTCTGTTCCGCTGAGTGTACTGATATCGGTGTTATAATTGTTGATTTCCACCAGGTAATAATCAACGCTTTTGAGATTCGTGCTCAGTTCTGTGTTATACATTTCAAGTGCCTGGCGGATCTCATCGTATACGCGGCTCCGCATGCTGATGGTAAAAAAGAGAGAGTACAGAAAAAATCCCACCACCTGCAAAAGCATTAAAATTCGCATAATCTGACTTAAACGTTTACGAAATGAATATATTTTATTATGAGACATGTGGCGTACTCCATTTCATTTTATGACGATCGTTTGATATAGATAAAATGCTGCATATAAAATGTAATATTTCAAAAAATCCGTCATCCTAACAGATCAGAAAAAGAAAACATCTAAGAATTGTTTATAAACATCCAATAAAAGTTCAATAAACAAAGCAAAGTATATAATACAATATTACCAGTGAAAGCACAAAATGTATTGTATGAATTCGAAACAAAGGAGGCGCATGCAATGGCAAACGCTGTTACAGCCACAAAAAAGAAACAGGGGAGCGCAAAGGCAAAATTAGAAAGATACCTTCCGCTCTATCTGATGTTTTTACCCGGAGGGATATATCTGTTTATCAATAATTATATACCGATGGCCGGAATTATTGTTGCATTTAAGAATTATAATGCCAGACAGGGAATCTGGAAAAGTGCATTTTGCGGGTTAAAGAATTTTGAATTTCTCTTTGCAACTCCGGATGCGATTGTGATTACCAGAAATACCATATTGTACAATCTTGTATTTATTATATTGAATACATTACTTGGTATCATTTTTGCAATATTCATATGTGATGCCTTGAATAAAAAACTGAAAAAAGTATATCAGAGTGCAATCCTTTTTCCTTATCTGATGTCGGCAGTTATTCTGGGTTATATTGTATTTGCTTTTTTAAGTCAGAGTACCGGTATTGTGAATAATACAATTCTTCCTGCACTGGGAATCAGCCCGATTGACTGGTATTCAAAAGCAAAGTACTGGCCGGTGATTTTAGTGATTGCAAATACCTGGAAGGGAGTAGGGTATGGATGTCTGATTTATATTTCTTCCATAAACGGGATTGATCCATCACTCTATGAAGCAGCAGAACTGGACAGTGCAACCAAGTGGCAGCAGATCAAATTTATTACGCTTCCTTTCCTGAAACCTACAGTGATCACGCTTACACTCATGAGTGTTGGAAGAATTTTCTATTCCGATTTTGGATTGTTTTACCAGGTACCGCGTAATTCAGGTCTTTTGTATGCAACAACAAACGTAATTGATACCTATGTATATCGCGGGCTGATGCAGTCAGGCAATGTGGGGATGTCAGCTGCGGCAGGATTTTATCAGTCTCTGATCGGATTTATCATTGTTCTTGCGGCCAATGCGATTGTACGCAAAACCAATGAAGAAAGTGCACTATTCTAAGGAGGATTTCATGAAAAAGAAAATATTTTCACCTTATCAGATTTTATCGAATGGAGTCATGATACTGGTGTCGATCTGTGTGATCCTGCCGTTTCTGTTATTATTCATGTCATCCATAACAGCAGAATCAGTATTGGTTGCAGATGGATACTCTTTCTGGCCCAAACAAATTTCATTTGCTTCCTATGCATATATCGTCAAATCAGGCGGACAGATCCTGAAAGCATATGGAATCAGTATTCTGATTACAATAATTGGAACGCTGATCAATGTAATATTATCGGCACTGATGGCATACCCGCTTGCAGTTCGCAACCTGCCGGGCAGAAGAATTATGATGTTTTATGTATTCTTTACCATGTTGTTCAACGGTGGAATTGTTCCTTCCTACTTAATGTGGAGCGGAGCATTCCATGTGAAAGATACCATTTTTGCACAGCTGCTTCCGAATTTGCTTTTAAGTGCATGGAACGTCATGATGATGCGTACTTATTTTATGACCAGTATTCCGGATTCTTTATATGAAGCAGCAGAAATAGACGGCGCATCACAGTTTACAATTTTCAGGCAGATTGTACTTCCGCTGGGGAAACCGATACTCGTTACCATGGGAACCTTTGCAGGTCTTTCCTACTGGAACGACTGGACAAACGGATTATATTACATTGTAAAAAATAAGAATTTATATAACATTCAGAATCTGCTGAATAATATGGTCTCCAATATACAATATCTGTCACAGAGTTCAAATTCGAATATGTCATCCGCACTGTCAACAATACCAACTACCGGAATTCAGATGGCAATTGCCTTTGTGGCAATTCTGCCGATCATGCTGATATTTCCGCTGTTTTCAAAATATTACGCGAAGGGAATTACGCTTGGCGCAGTGAAGGGTTGATACTCTGTCTGTATAAAATGATGGACAGCAATCATATCAGAAACATAATAAGGAGGGTTTTTATGAAGAGAAAGTTATTGGCAATGACATTGGTGATGGCAGTCACGGCAGGAATGCTTACCGGCTGCGGTGGCAGTACCGCCAAATCACCGGCAGCAGCATCCGGAAGCAGTCAGGCGTCTGGGAGCGCATCTGCAGCATCGACAGATTCAGCTGTCACAAAGACATCTGTCGGAGAATATACGGAGAAGAATCCCTATCATCTGACATTTGCCTATGTTGAGTTTTACCAGCAGGATGAGACAGAAAGAAAGGCCGTACAGGATGCACTGAATGCATACATGATTCCAACCTATCATATTGAAGTGGAGTTTCTTCCACTGCAGTATGCGGAGTATCAGTCCACAATCCAACTGATGATTTCAGGAGGAGATGCACTGGATGTTATGCCGATATACTATACCTATGCATCCAGCTGGATTGGCATGAACGGTATTGTGGATATGACACCCTATATGAATACGCCGGACGGACAGAAAATCATTGATGCACTTGGTAAAGACAATGCATATGTAGGAACCATGGGAAAGACATTATTTGGCTTCCCGGCAAACAAAGAGTCTGTTGAACTTGGCGGCTTGTGCATGAGAGCAGATATCTGCGATAAGCTCGGCCTTACCGATAAATATAAGCTGACAGCAGATGGTGATGAGTATACAGGGCAGGTATACAGCTGGGATGTCGCAACAGAAATTTTCAAAGAAGTGAAGGATAAGTATCCGGACATGACCCCGCTGTATCTCCAGGGAAGTTCCAGTGCGATGAGAAGATTTGCATTTTTTGATGAACTGGCAGATCAGTTCGGTACCCTGGATTGGGAAGCAAATCATGATTCGACAACAGTTGTAAATGAATTTGCAACAGATACCTATAAAAAAGCGGTAACAAGACTGGCACAGTGGTATGATGCAGGTTATATCTACAAAGATGCAGCAACGGATACACAAGGTTCCGCTACTATGATGAAGGCCGGAAATACCTTCAGTTATCCTTCTGCGATTAAACCGGGATTTTTGTCGGAAGCAGATGCGGCAAACGGACAGAAATGTTATGCAATGTATTTTGGAAATGATGTGGAAGGTGGATATTCAACGACAAATGTCAGTTTCTTTGATACAGGAATTGCTTCCAACAGTGCGGATCCGGAAATGGCATTCAAATTCATTTCGGCTCTTTACAGTGATCCGACCGTTATGAACTTCTGGCAGTATGGTATTGAGGGCAAAGATTATAAGGTTCAGAGTGACGGCACTGCATATTATCCGCAGGGAACCGATGATACCAATTACAAATATCACCAGAATACCGGGTGGTTCATGGGAAATCAATACAATTCCTACGTATGGAATAATGGAACCAAAAAGCCGGATTACTGGAGCAAGTTAAAGGCTCATAATAACTGGGCACAGTATTCACCCGCTTATGGATTTATGTGGGACAGCACACAGTATCAGACACAGCTGACAGCACTTAACAATGCGCTTTCAACTTACAGACCGGCACTGGAAACAGGATCGGAAGGTGTTGCAAATGTAGAATCCACATTAAAGCAGCTCAATGATGCATTGGAAGCAGCAGGACTTCAGACTGTTATGGATGCCAAGCAGCAGCAGCTAAATGACTGGCTTAAGACAAACGGTGCGGCAAAGACACCGCAGTCTAACCTGGATACCATCGCAGGTGGTGCAGGTGTTGTAACAAAGTAAGGTTAAAAAAGCAATTTCAGTAAAACAGACCTCCTCCAAGACCCTAATAAGGCAGGAGGAGGTTTTTTTGAAAGATATGCTGCATGACTGGATTCATAAGAGAGGATATGGTATATGAGTATAAAATTGTACGGCTGCACAACGCAGGGGATGGTTCATCCCATCGGATTGGATGAAAAAAATCCGGAGTTTGCCTGGAAACTGCAAAGTGAAGACAAAAATGTGATGCAGAGAAGTTATCATATCACGGTGAGAAAAGTAAAAAGCCGGGAAATCGTTTGGGACAGCGGAACAGTCAGGAGCAGCTGTTCGGTTGGGATAAAATATGAAGGAATGGAAATTGCACCCTGTACCGCTTATGCATGGTGTGTAAGTGTAATCACAGAACAGAATGAAAAAGCAGAATGCCTGGAACAACAATGGGAGACAGGTTTTTTGGATACATCGATAAATGCCTGGGATGGTGCAAAATGGATCGGACCATCTGAATATACGCTCTGCGCAGATGTCAGAAGCGTTTTTGGAATCAGCATGCATTTTCGTATTGGCAAAGGCAGTAACTGTGCAGGCCTTGTAATTGGCAGAAATGATAAGAGAATAAAAGAGCGGGAAAATTATTTCCGATTTGATATAGATATCCGGAAAATTCCGGCAAGACTTTTCATATACCGGGTAGGGATCAGTGATAAAGACAGGGCAGATAAGCCGATTGCAGAGCTGCCGGTGGTAGACTATGACAGCGTAAATCATGAGCAGGTGATCACGCAGTCCAATCGATATGCAGAGCATACGCTGGAGGTAAAAATAACCGGAAACTGTGCATACACTTTCGTTGATGGTAAACGAATTGATGTAACTACCATATCATTTCCCTGGGGGGAAGTGGCAGAAGCGCCAAGACAGCTGAATCCGCTTGGAAACAATGACGTGAATACCTATCCAAGGCTGAATGAAATCGGTTTTTATGTACCAGCCGGGCAGGAAGCTTTTTTTGATCTGCTGGAAGTCAGAAATTTAAGGAAACCATATGCCATCGTTTTTTCTGATTACACACAGCATGAAATAAAAGCAGAACAGCAGGCAGTGTGGGAAACGTTTAATCCCAGCCACACCTCGATACCCATGCTCAGAAGCGTCTTTACCGTAGTATCCGATAAAGAAAAAAAAGTTGAAAAAGCAAGGCTTTATGCTACAGCACGTGGCATTTATGATTGCATGGTAAATGGAAGGCGCGTTACAGAGGCTTTTTTCAACCCCGGCGCAACACAGTACGACAGGCACATTCAGTATCAGACCTATGATATAACGGATAAGATCGTATCAGGAGACAATGCAGTCGGGATTGTTCTGGCCTCCGGGTGGTGGAGCGATGCACAGACTTATGTGCTGGGAAATTATAATTATTATGGTGACAGGGAGTCTTTTCTGGGGAAAATCAGGATCACCTACACAGACGGATCAGAAGAGATCTATGTCACGGATACAGAAAACTGGAAATATTGCGGGAGTGGTCCATGGACGTACGCAGGATTTTTTCATGGAGAACATTATGATGCCGTTTGCGCAGAGCATTTTCATGATTTTGCGCAGGCATCCTATCAAACGGATTCCAGATGGACCAAGCCGGAAGAAATAGCAGCGATTCCCCTGTATGAAAATGACGTGCAGTCCATGGGAAAAGTGTTTCACTGGCCGGAGGTAAACCGCAGTGAGCCGGAACTGATCGGACAGATCGGAGCAGGGGTCAGTGTAACAGGAGAACTGACGGCCGTCAGTGTAAAGGAAGTGCAGCCGGGCGTATACATTTATGATATGGGCGTAAATGTTGCAGGAATTCCCCAAGTAAGACTGTATGGCAATCGGGGAGAGCAGGTACAGCTTCGCTACGCGGAAATTCTGTGTCCGGATCTCCCGGAATTTGCCGGACGGGCAGGGACACTGATGACAGATAATCTGCGTGATGCCGATTGTACAGACAGGTACATTCCGGCAGGCAATCCGGAAGGCGAAACATATATGCCACGATTTACCTTTCACGGATATCGTTATATTGAAATCAGCGGGGTAAAGCATCAGCCTGATTTGGGGGACGTAAAATTATTACCGCTTTCATCGGTCAGTAATCTGACGGGGAATGTGCAGGTATCCAATCCGTTGGTGAATCAGTTCCTAGATAACGTAATGCGGTCAATGCGTTCCAATTTTATCAGCATTCCGACAGACTGTCCGCAGCGCAATGAACGAATGGGGTGGAATGGAGATACCTCAATTTTTGCCAGGTCAGCAACTTTTTATGCGAATTTAAGATTGTTTTATGAAAACTGGCTGATGGATGCAAGAGATCTGCAGGAGCAAAGCGGGAGATATACGGATATTGCACCGGTGGGAGGCGGATTCGGAGGCTATACTTATGACAGTGCACCGCTCCATGTTGCATGGGAACTCTATCAGCAATATGCAGATACCAAGGTAATATGGGATAATTATGATTCCATGGCAAAATATATGAATTATTCGGCAAAAAAATGGGAACAGGGAGATCTGGCAGGTCCGATGACGCTTGGAGACTGGCTGGCACCCGAAGAAACGGATATTTCCCTGATCTGTCATGCATTTTACGGGTACAACGCCCGCATTATGTCAAAAATGGCAAAGGCGATTGGCAGGCAGGAGGATGCACAAAAATACCGGCAGCTCTATATGGAACTGAAGGAATCATTTAATCAGAAATATCTGGATACCGAAACGGGAAAGACAAAAGATCATACACAGTGTTCTTATGCATTACCGCTTTCCTATGGAATGATCACCGAATCAAATTATACCAAAGCAGGTGCGCAGCTTGCAGCAAAGACAAAAGAAATCGGATACCTTGTGCAAACCGGTTTCTTCGGAACAGCGCCGCTTTGTCCGATGCTGACAGAAACCGGACATATAAAGGATGCATATCGGCTGATTGAGCAGACAAAGTGTCCTTCATGGCTCTATCCGGTAACGCAGGGGGCAACATCCGTATGGGAACGCTGGGATTCCTATACAGAAAAAGATGGTTTTGGCGGACATAATAATATGAATTCCTTTAATCATTATTCCCTGGGGGCAGTATCGGAATGGTTCTACCGGTATGTTCTGGGAATCCGCCGGGATGAGGATCATCCCGGTTATCAGCATTTTACTGCAAAGCCTGAAATTGCAGTATGGAAATATGCAAAAGGAGGATTTGAGTCTCCATTTGGAAGAATCGAAGCCTCGTGGGAACGGATAGAAGAACGGACAATATCCCGGGAACATTTGAGAAAATACCGTTATTATTTGACTGTTCCGGCCAATGCTTCTGCAACAGTAGTCCTGCAGGATGGAAGCCTGAGAAATGTCGGGAGCGGGACATATGAATTCCTATATGAAATTACAGAATGACGCATTTAAATAATGTACAGGATCAGTGTACAAAACAAAAAGGAGAATGTTATGGAACAGGTTTACAATCCATATTTACCAATGAATGAATATGTACCGGATGGAGAGCCGCATATATTTGATGGCAGAGTGTATATTTACGGTTCACATGATGCTGCGGACGCCAAAGTGTATTGTCCGGGGAATTATGTAACATGGTCAGCCCCGGTAAACAATTTACGTGACTGGAGATATGAAGGGGAAATTTATCGAAGGGATCAGGATCCCAGTAATATCAACGACAAAATGCAGCTGTGGGCACCGGATGTCACCAAAGGACCGGATGGCAGATACTATTTATATTATTGCTTTTCTTTTTATCCTGAAATCGGGGTCGCAGTGAGTGATTCTCCTGCAGGTCCGTTTTCCTTTCTGGGACATGTGAAATATCCGGCGCATATTCTGCAGGGGAAGACATTAGAGGAATATATGCCGTTTGATCCCGCAGTTCTGACAGATGATGACGGAAGGGTATATTTGTATTATGGATTTGCGCCTGCGCAGGAAAAAGAGATGCAGGTGCCCGAATTTGATGCGGAAGAGATCAGTAAAATGCCGGAATATAACCGCGAGATGATGAAAATTCTCAGCAGGGTTCATTTTGGTGAAAACAGTATGGCAGTAGAACTGGAACCGGATATGGTAACCATGAAAGAAACACCGCAAATCTGTATTCCCGGCGGACATCATACGGCGGGAACCGGATTTGAAGGACATGGATTTTTTGAGGCTTCTTCTATTCGGAAAATCAAAGGAAAATACTATTTTGTATATTCCAGCCACAAAAGTCATGAACTCTGCTATGCAATCAGTGATCATCCGATGCATGGGTATGTATACGGCGGAACAATTGTTTCCAACGGAGATATCGGGCTAAATGACAGAACCACACCGGTATATACACTTGGGAACAACCATGGCGGTATTGCGCAGATTGGGGATGATTACTATATTTTTTATCACAGGCAGACCGCAGGAAGCGAGTTTTCCAGACAGGGCTGTGCGGAGAAAATACAGATTCAGGAGGATGGAAGTATTTTGCAGGTTGCAATTACAAGCTGCGGACTCAATGGTGCTCCACTTTCTGGAAATGGGATATATCCGGCAGCAATTGCCTGCCATATGACTTCCGAAACAACAAAGAACGGTATTGATTATGCAGATCCTGTTATGAAACAGCAGACCCGTATTGTTGAAGCGCAGAATGTATCCTATATCACGGATATTACCGGTGGGACCATACTTGGATATAAATATTTTGCATTTCAGACAGCAGGGAGTCTTTTACTGGAACTTCGCAGTAAAGCAGTAACAGCCTTTACGGGCAGTATTACGATCAGTACGGATGAAGCAGAACGGGAAGTGATCGGCAGAAAACAATTTACTGCAGAGAATAAGATTGGTGAAGATTTCTGGCATATGATTGAAATTCCGATGACGGTTACAGACGGTGTTCATGCTTTGTATCTGCACTTTGCGGGAACGGGCAGTCTGGAACTCAAAAATATAGGTTTTGTATCCTGATTTTACATGTTACAATCAGAAGCAGGCGGATATTTATGTAAAGCAGAATGCAGGTCCACCGCTGAGACAGGAAACAATGTAAGGGGAAAGAAGGAACAGAACATGAAATTTCAGGACATGCCCTATGAACGGGTAGACATGGAACAGCTTAAAAAGGATTTTGCACAGCTTGAACAGAATTTTGAACAGGCAGATTCAGGGGAAAAACAGTTTGCAGTACATCAGAAATTCTACCGGATGACGGATCATGTCATGACGGAAATGACCATTGCTGAAATCCGTCATGATGTTGATATGACAGATGAATATTACGGTAAGGAACAGGACTATTATGATGAAAACGGACCGGTTTTCCGTAATCTGATGGTTTCCTATCAGACAAAACTCTATCATTCCCGGTTCAGACCATATCTGGAAGAAAAGATTGGCTCTGTTGCATTTAAAAATATCGAACTTGCGATGAAATCCGTAGATGAGAAAATCCTGCCGCTGATGCAGGAAGAAAATCAGTTGCAGACCAGATACAATAAGCTTCTTGCAACAGCCAAAATCGAGTGGAAAGGTGAAATTCTAAACCTTTCCCTGATGGATCCCTATCTGCATCATCAGGACAGAAGTGTGCGTAGGGATGCATGGAAAAAATATTCTGATTTCTTTGCATCAAATAAGGAAGAACTGGATGATATTTATGATCAGCTGGTAAAAAACAGGACGAAACAGGCACGTGAACTGGGGTATGATAATTATCTGACGCTTGGCTACTATCGGATGAACCGAAACTGTTATGACAGAAGTGATGTACAGCAGTTCAGGAAACAGGTAAAACGTGATTTTGTTCCATTTGCGGAGAAACTGCATGAAAGACGCAGACGCAGACTCGGTATTGATCAGCTTCATTTTGAAGATGAAGGGGTGTATTTTACAAACGGAAATCCGGCTCCTGTCGGTAATCCGCAGCAGATTCTTGATGCGGGACGTAAAATGTATCAGGAACTTTCAAATGAAACAGCAGAATTCATGAATTTTATGTGTGACAATGACCTGTTTGATGTGCTGGGGCGTAAAACCAAAAAAACCGGCGGATATATGACGTATCTCCCGGATTATAAGGCTCCGTTTATTTTTGCAAATTTCAATGGAACGAGTGGAGATGCAGATGTGATCACACATGAGTGCGGACATGCATTTCAGGGATTTGTGGTAGCAGGAGATCCGATTCGGGAACATGCCGATATCACCATGGAAACGGCGGAAACCCATTCCATGTCCATGGAATTCTTTACGGAACCCTGGATGAATCTGTTTTTTGGCGCACGCGCTGCAGATTATGTGGATATGCATTTTGAAGATTCCTGTATTTTCATTCCGTACGGAACGATGGTAGATGAGTTTCAGGATATTATATATGCGAATCCGGAACTGACACCGAAACAAAGAGATGAAGTGTGGCGTGATCTGGAACGTCAGTACAAACCACATCTGGATTATTCCGGAAATGACTATTTTGAGCAGGGCGGTTTCTGGCAGAAACAGCATCATATTTATGACTGCCCGCTGTATTATATTGATTATTGCATTGCGCAGACGGATGCACTTCAGTATAAAGCATGGATGGATAAGGATTATAAGGCAGCATGGGACAGCTATCTGCGATTGTGCAAACTATCCGCTTCTGATTTCTTTACGGGGCTTTTGCCACAGGTGGGACTGCGTAATCCATTTGAGGATGGTTGCCTTAAAAATGTGGTTGAACAGCTGGAGATGACAATGAAACTCTGAATATACATAATGTTGCAAATATTACTATTAAGATACAATTAATATCCATTTTGACAAATCCCTATTTTATTATGCTACGATTTATATCAGTTGCAGATGATTTGTGGGGGAAAATGTCGAAAGGGATATATGACAGAAAAAAATACAAGGCTTGCACAATATCTGAGATTATTACGGGAAAGCCATGAGAATACACAGGATGAACTCGCATCCATGCTTGGAGTGACGAGGCAGACTTATTCTCATTATGAAAACTGCAGATTGGTTCCGTCTACAGAGACGCTATACAGAATAGCAGTTTTTTATGATATACCGATAGAAAAGATGATTCGGATTGCGGTAGATAACAAAATGGACGGACAGGTGCTTGCAGAAGATGACCTGGATTATGATAATGATATGGTATCTGATCAGACGGGACATGTTAAAATGTTCGCAAGACATCAGGCATACAGTGAGTTTTTGGATGCACTTTCAAAATGTAACCGTAAGCCAAAGGATCTTACAATGGAAGAAATAAAGTTCTATTTTGAAAATTTATACCAGGAAGATCAGGAATTGATCAAAGAATTGCTGCAAAGTTTGTATATGGCTTCCAATAATAGAAGAAGAGAATGAATAAGAAACTCTGTCGATAACAGTTCGACAGAGTTTTTTTATGAAATAGAAACAGAAGTAAATGAGAATCTTGACATAAATGGTATGAGTGTATACAATTATACCCAAGTACTGAATTACTTATGATAACCGTCTGCAGACCGGAGCATCAAGGACGATCGCTGGCGGGAAGGTGCTGTCATGAGACAGCCGCAGGAGGTAGTATGAAGCAGGATAATAATACATTCCAGAATCGGCCGGTATCCATGAACGAGAAAAACAATCTGCTCAAAATAGAAGAGCATATGTACATTCTCGATGATGTGGAGAAGCCGAATGTATTCCGGAATATGTTTCCATATGAAGATATTCCCAAGATTCCATTCAATGATCGAATTGTTCCGCACAATATGCCACGGGATATCTGGATTACAGATACGACATTCAGAGATGGTCAGCAGTCCAGAGCACCATATTCTACTGAACAGATTGTACGCATCTATGATATGCTCCATGAACTTGGCGGTCCAAACGGAATGATCCGTCAGAGTGAGTTTTTTTTATACAGTAAAAAAGATCGCGATGCAGTAGTAAAGTGCATGGAAAGAGGATACCAGTTCCCCGAGGTTACCAGCTGGATTCGTGCAAGCCAGGATGATTTCAAACTGGTCAGGGAAATTGGAATGAAAGAAACCGGAATACTGGTAAGCTGTTCCGATTATCATATCTTTCTGAAACTGAAGATGACAAGGAAACAGGCAATGGAACACTATTTGAGTGTGATCCGGTCCTGTCTGGAAGAAGGAATCAGTCCCAGATGTCATCTGGAAGATATTACAAGGGCAGATATTTATGGCTTTGTCGTACCGTTTTGTATTGAACTGATGAAAATGAAAGATGAATATAATATTCCCATAAAAGTGCGTGCATGTGATACAATGGGATACGGTGTCAATTTTTCCGGTGCTGTTATTCCCAGAAGTGTACAGGGAATCATATATGCACTGAATACCAATGGCGGCGTGCCAAGTGATCTGATGGAATGGCATGGTCATAACGATTTCTACAAAGCAGTGACAAATTCAACAACAGCCTGGCTGTATGGCTGCAGTTCGGTTAATACTTCCTTGTTTGGAATCGGTGAAAGAACCGGTAATACCCCACTCGAGGCAATGGTATTTGAGTATGCACAGCTCAAGGGTACATTGAATGGCATGGACACAACAGTGATTACGGATCTTGCGGAATATTATGAAAAAGAGATTGGTTTTCATATTCCGGCACAGACTCCGTTTGTCGGGAAGAATTTTAATGTAACAAGAGCTGGAATTCATGCGGACGGACTACTCAAAAATGAAGAAATATATAATATTTTTGATACGGAAAAATTCCTGAAGCGGCCCCCGGTAAGTGCAGTATCCAATACATCCGGACTTGCTGGAATTGCACATTGGATCAATACCTATTTCAGATTAAAAGGGGAACAGGCACTTGAGAAATCATCACCGCTTGTGATCGGCATCAAGGAATGGGTGGATCAGGAATATGCGGATGGTCGTGTTACTGTGATGACGGATGAAGAACTACTGAAGGAAATTACTTCAGTTGAGAAGAAGCTTGGAATTTCACTTGCTAAGATGGCAGAGGCAGAAACGGAAAAAGACAAAAAATAGTTTTAACAGAGCCGGAGTGTATCCGGCTTATTTGCCGCTACACAGAGGCAACTGGAGGTTAGATGGAAAGTAACGAATTAAAACAGGAAGAGATTGATAAGTATTCGCTCAGAGGACGTGTTTTTCATAAGATCAGAGAAGATATTCTGAGCGGTAAGTACAAGGATCATGAGGAACTGAAGGAAGTAGCAATCGGAAATGAACTGGGGGTCAGCAGGACTCCGGTTCGTGAAGCATTTCGTCAGTTGGAACTGGAAGGTCTGATTCAGATCATCCCGAATCGGGGAGCGTATGTGACCGGAATCAAGGCGAAGGATGTTAAAGATATCTATATGATCCGCTCCAAGCTGGAGGGACTTTGTGCCAGATGGGCAACCGAGCACATTACAAATGAGCAGATGGAAGAGATGGAAGAGAATATCTACCTGGCGGAGTTTCATGCCTCAAAAGGGCATATGGATCAGATTGCCGAGCTGGATAATCGATTTCATAATATTTTGTATGAATCATGTGATTCCAAAATGCTGGAGCATCTGCTCAAGGATTTTCACCAGTATGTATGGCGTGTTCGCCAGAAAACGCTTGCAAGTGCAAGAGGACCGGTTTCCAATCATGAACATCGGGGAATTATGGAAGCGATTAAGGACCATAATGCAGATCAGGCAGAAGAACTTGCAAATCTGCATATGATCAATGCCTATGATAATATGGTCAAGAATGGTCTGTATGATATATATAAAGATGAGAAAGACGAGTAAAGGAGCCTAAAAGAGTGAAAAAAATTGCAATGACTACGCCGATCGTTGAAATGGATGGAGATGAGATGACCAGGGTTCTGTGGCAGCTGATCAAAGAAAATCTTCTGACTCCCTATATTGATCTTAAAACGGAGTACTATGATCTTGGACTCAAGCACAGAGATGAGACAGATGATCAGGTCACAATTGACAGTGCAAATGCAACGCTGCAATATGGGGTTGCCGTCAAGTGCGCGACAATTACGCCCAATGCCGAACGTGTTACGGAATACGATCTGAAAAAGATGTGGAAAAGTCCAAATGGTACGATTCGTGCGATTCTTGATGGAACGGTGTTCCGTACTCCCATTATGGTAAAGGGAATTGAGCCGTGCGTGAAAAACTGGGAGAGTCCCATTACACTTGCGCGTCATGCATATGGGGATGTTTATAAGAATTCTGAAATTCGTGTTCCCGGAGCAGGAACAGCAGAACTGGTCTTTTCTGCAGCAGATGGTACAGAGATACGAGAAGTAATTCAGAAATTTGAGGGACCCGGGATTATTCAGGGCATTCATAATACGGATAAATCCATTACAAGCTTTGCAAAGGCATGTTTTCAATATGCACTCGATGAGAAGAAAGAACTTTGGTTTGGAACAAAGGATACCATCAGTAAGACTTATGACAGACATTTTCGTGAAATATTTGAAGATGTATATCAAAGTGAATACAAAGAGAAATTTGATCGTGCAGGTCTGACTTATTTCTATACACTGATTGACGATGCGGTAGCACGTGTTATGAAGTCAAGGGGCGGTTTCATCTGGGCATGCAAAAATTATGACGGAGATGTCATGAGCGATATGGTTTCCTCTGCTTTTGGTTCTCTTGCGATGATGACATCGGTACTGGTTTCGCCAAGTGGCGTATATGAGTATGAGGCGGCACATGGAACCGTGCAGAAGCATTATTACAAACATCTCAAGGGAGAAGAAACTTCCACCAATCCGGTTGCAACGATTTTTGCATGGAGCGGAGCACTCAGAAAACGCGGGGAGTTGGATGGCAATTCAGAACTGCAGGATTTTGCGGACAGGCTTGAGAAAGCAACACTTGGAACAATTGAATCCGGTAAGATGACAAAAGATCTTGCATTGATTACAACACTGGATGATGTAACAGCATTAAATACAGAAGATTTTATTCTGGCAATTCAGAAAAATCTGGAGGCATAAAAAAGTTTCAGGATGGCGGGTATCTGACCATCCTGAAACTTTTTTTATTCAGACAGAAGCGTCCATTCATCATAAAGAGAAACAAGCTCTGCCTGTATATTTTCCTGTTCATCTGAAAGCCTGCGGAGTTTTGAAAGATCCGTAGCAATTTCCGGCTCCGACATCAGACTATTGATTTCATTATTTCTGTCTTCCAGTTCTGTGATTTTTTCTTCACATTTTTTTAGTGCAGTTTCTATTTTGCGTTTTCTTGCCTGTTCTTCTTTTTGCGCTTTCCAGTCGTTCTGGCCGGAAGAAATATTTTCCGGAAGAGAACTTTTTGGCAGCGGAACGGGTGCAGCGGCAGGACCGCCTGAAAATGACCCGATTGCAGAATCATCAGCAAAGGCACCGGCAGGTGTCAGGGCATTTTGGGAAGATCCGTATTGGAAGCTGTTCGGCAAAGGAACAGAAGACGGCTGTACAGAAATCTGTTCCGACAGGAGACGCGACATGATTTCCGTCTGATGTTCCAGATAATAATCATAATTACCGATATAATTTACCAGCATTCCGTGTGTAAGATCCAGTATTCTTGTTGCGGTCCGATTAATAAAATAGCGGTCATGGCTGACGTACAGAACCGTTCCTTCATAACCGTTGATGGCACTTTCAAGGACTTCCTTACTTGTGATATCAAGGTGATTGGTCGGCTCATCCAAAAGCAGCAGATTGGCTTCCGAAAGCATCAGTTTTGCAAGGGACATTCTTCCTTTTTCACCGCCGCTTAAATCCCCGATCCGTTTGAAAACATCCTCTCCGGTAAAAAGAAAAGCGGCAAGGGTACCACGGATCTGCGTATTGCTTAATGTCGGGTAATCATCTGATATTTCCGCAAAAAGATTTTTTTCATCATGCAGAACGTGGTGTTCCTGATCGTAGTAACCAATTGCAACTTTCGTTCCAAGCGTTATTTTTCCGCTGTCTGCAGGAAGAAGTCGATTGATGATTTTCAGAAGAGTTGTTTTACCTGTGCCGTTATCTCCAATAATCGCAACATGTTCTCCGCGGCGGATATCAAAAGAAATATTCTGAAACAGATGGGCATCTCCGAAAGATTTTGAAAGTGCTTCCACATGCAGGACATCATTTCCGCTGATGCAGGAAGGTGTCAGTGCGATTCGCATATCATCACGTGCTTCCGTGGGCTTTTCAATCACTTCAATTTTGCCCAGCATCTTTTCGCGGCTTTCGGCACGCTTAATTGATTTTTCACGATTAAAGGATTTCAGCTTGGCAATTACTTCTTTTTGATGTTTAATCTCCTGCTGCTGACTGATATAGGTATGCCACGCAACCGCTCGCAGATGTTCTTTTTCACGGGCGTAAAAAGTATAGTTTCCATTAAAAGTAGAAGCCTTTGTCTGATCTATTTCGATGATTTTACCGGCAATGCGATCCAGAAAATAACGATCATGTGATACGATCAGCACAGCACCTTTATAATTCAGCAGATAGGTTTCCAGCCAGCGGATCGAATTCATATCCAGATGGTTGGTCGGTTCATCCAGAATAATCAGACTGGGATTCTGGAGCAGAAGCTTGCCAAGTGCAACACGGGTTTTTTGACCGCCAGACAGGGTTGAAATGATTTTATCAAATTCCTCCTCGGCAAATCCCAGTCCCTTTGCAACACCAATAATTTCACTTTTCCATGCATAGCCGTTTTCCAAAAGGAAACGATGTGTCATGACAGCATAATCATCCATAAGACGGGTCAAATCTTCGTCATGCAGCAGTTTCATCTGTTCTTCTGCATCACGGATTTTTTCTTCCAATGTTATGATATCTCTTTTTACTTCCTTCAGTTCTTCCCAAATTGTATGACTGGTGTCAAGATTTTGATTTTGTGCCAGATATCCGACAGTTGTATCTTTTGCAAATGTAATCTCACCTGAATCAGCGGAAAGTTCACCGATAATCAGTTTTAAAAGAGTTGTTTTGCCGGCACCGTTTATACCGACAATTGCTGCTTTTTCATTATTTTCTATATGAAAAGATATATTCTGCAGAATATCCTTGCCGTCGAAGGATTTACAGACGTCGTGACAGGATAGGATCATATCTCATTCCTTTCTTTTTCTATTATTTATGTATCACTGAAAATACTTTTCATCACGCATCATACACTTTACGGAGCAGCCTTGCAAGTGTCCTGCAGGGTAAGAGGCTTTACACTGATTTTACTTATGCTTGACGGGAAAGTGGTATCGGTATGATGCAAATAGAGATAGGATGAACTTAATCTGTGCAGAAGGTAAAAAAACAGCAAAAAACTTGATGCAATAACGGGAATATTTTACAATAAAGATAATTCCTGT
>JAGOGF010000113.1 GCA_017996845.1 Butyrivibrio sp. | reverse complement strand
GCAGCAGACAGTACTTGTTCTTGCTTCCTTACGCCGGCATTACCCGGTTCAAGTAGTAAGGGTCGGAAACAGGTTTGGTGTTTCCATCTCAGCTAAGCTCCCCCAGCGATTATTCAGTTTTCTTTCAAAAAGAGCGTACACATTTAACGGACAAAAGTCAATAGCAGGTTTTAAATTTGGAAATAAATAGGATTGCGGGAAGGAAAAGAAAAAGGTAAGCTTACAGAGTAGGCCGTTTGCGGTACAGCAGTAAATAGGAGAAAATGTAATGTACAGATATATTTTGTTTGACCTCGATGGGACACTTACCGATTCAGGGGAAGGAATCACCAAGGCGGTGCAGTATGCACTCCATGCACAGGGGATAGAAGAACCGGATATTCATAAACTTGATTATTTTGTCGGACCGCCTCTTGACGTGAGTTTTCAGAAAGGCTTTGGTATGGATCGGGAACAGATGGTACGTGCAGTTAAGAAATTCAGAGAATACTATGAATCAGTTGGGATATTTGAGAATCAGGTATATCCCGGGATTCCGGAAATGCTCAAAGCCTGCGGAAATCAAAATATTGTTCTTGCAGTTGCATCGAGCAAACCGCAGCTTTTTGTCCATCAGGTTCTGGAACATTTTGATATTGAAAAATATTTCAATGTAATCGTCGGAAGTGAAATGGACGGCAGACGGACAGATAAAAAGGAAGTTGTGGAGGAAGCCCTGAGGCAACTGGAAGAGCTTGCACAAAAAGAAAATGTTTCGAAAGACAGGGAAGCTGATAAGGCAGATATGAGAGAGATGCAGCAGGATTTCAGACAGGAAATGATTCTTGCTACAGCAATGGTCGGAGACCGCTGTTATGACATGGAAGGCGCAAGGGAACATAACCTTCAGGCCGTCGGTGTCAGTTATGGTTATGGCTCAGAGCAGGAACTTCGGGAAGCCGGTGCACATATGATCGCAGCTACAGTAGCAGATTTGCAGGAAATGTTACTGCGCTGAGAAGGAATATTTCAAAACCGTGTAGGAGATAGAATGAACAGACAGATATGCCGAAAAGCAGGAGAAATATTTCTCCCGCTTTTGCTTTTCATTTTGTGTAATGAATGCATATACCTGCTTCTGGAGCAGGGAAAAATGATACTGGAGCAGACAGGAACGGCCTGTGGGGATTATGTTTTGACTCATCTCGCAGGAACCGAGGTGATCCTGCAGGGAACTTCTGTTTTTGCGGCCTTTCTTTTTCAATACAAAGCAGCTGTTATTGAATTGGGCAAAATAACGGAAAGGAAGGAAAGCAGAATAAAGTTATATTTACTTTTAATATTTGAGGGAGCCGCATTTGCAATTATACTGAACCTGCTGTTCAATGCTGTCGGATGGACGGACAGCCAGGCATACAGCGTGATCAGAAACAGTCAGCTTTCTGCAGGGAAAGGTCTGGAAATAGCGGTTTTTGGAATTCTGACGCCATTTGCGGAAGAGATGATATTCAGGGGGATTTTGTTCAATCGGATGCGTCAATATCTTGAAGCGGGACAGACGATCCTTTTATCTGCGATTTTGTTTGGACTGTATCATTTTAATCCGCTGCAAAGTATATATGCTTTTTGTATGGGACTTCTGATCTGCTGGAATTACAATCGCTGTCGCAGGATTGCAGTACCTTTTACAATCCATGCGGCAGCGAATATCAGCGTCATTCTTATGACAATGTTTTTGCATTGAAAAGTCTAGATTTGATAGGCTGCATATTTTGCAGCATCCCGTTCAGAGCATTTGACTCTGATCCTGGTTCCTTCCGGCAGATATTCTGTCTGCATGATCACACCGCACTGATTTAACTCATTTAATACATTTCCGGCAGTATAGGGAATAATCATATCACATACAATACTTGAACTTTCCAGACTTTTTTCAATCAGATCAAGGAGTTCTGGAATACCGGCACCTGTTTTTGCTGACATATAGATTCGTTGATCTCTTACATACGGAACCGTAATTCCGGTTTGAAAAGAAATGATATTGGATCCTGCAGTATGATCCGTATCAGCAGATGGCAGTGAATTCTGCGATACAGCAAGATCTGCCTTATTGAATACATAGATGCGCGGAACGGCTCCTGCACCGATTTCCTGCAGTGTTTTATCGGTAACTTCCATATGAGCCATGTAATCCGGATCAGAAAAATCAATTACTTCCAGAAGCAGATCTGCGTATTTTGCTTCTTCCAGAGTAGA
The DNA here is from genome assembly GCA_017996845.1 of Butyrivibrio sp. The sequence continues at coordinate 5,910 of JAGOGF010000113.1, read as the reverse complement.
CCTGAATGCCTTTACAAGGGTATGTGGAAGTTCATCAATGAATCCGACTGTATCAGTCAGTAAAAATGGACGTCCGGAATCAGGTGTTATTTTTCTTACCGTTGTGTCAAGCGTAGCGAACAACATATCTTTTTCCATCACCAGTTTGCCACTGATGTCATCACTTCCGCCATATGTTTCGAGCAGTTTATTCAGCAGTGTGGATTTTCCGGCATTGGTATAACCGACAAGAGATACGCGGGTGATTCCGCTGTCCAGCCTCTTTCCTCTTTGCGTACTTCGCTCCTGATCGATTCCTTCCAGTTCTTTTCGCAGTTCGCTTAAGCGATGTTCAATATGTCTGCGGTCAAGTTCCAGTTTTGTTTCACCGGAACCTTTATTACTGAGTCGTCCGCTTCCGCCTCCCTGTCTGGAGAGGTTGGAACGCATACCTGAAAGTCTTGGCAGAAGATACTGCAGTTTTGCAGATTCAACCTGTAATTTGGCCTCTCTGGTGCGTGCCCGTTCGGAAAAAATCTGCAGGATCAGACCGGTTCGGTCAATTACTTCCGTGTCAAATGCCTTTTCAAGATTGCGAATCTGCATAGGAGATAACGTCTGGTTGAATATCACAATATCAGCGTTCTGAATATATAATTCAGATTTAATTTCTTCAACCTTTCCACTTCCAACAAGAGTTGCCTGACTTACTTCAGAAGCATTTTGTGTGATGCTGCTGCAGACCTGCAGATCGCATGCTCTTGCAAGTTCCTCCAGTTCACGCATGGAACGTTCAAAACGTTTCGTATCTCTGTCGCTGCATAAACCGACCAGAACGGCTGTTGCTTTCTTTTCATTTTCTTTTATTTTGATCATCTCTGCCATATATGATTGGTACCTCTTTCTTTTTATGAAGTCATAGGACTGTTACATTTAATACACTGGTGTTAGAATCATCTTAGCACAAACGCGCCTATAAGCGTAGCGCTTAAAAGTATAAGAACAGACAAGAAGGAGATTGAACATGACAGATCAGAACAGAATGGAAAAAGTATTCACGCATCTTGCACAGCTGCAACTGCAGCAAATGATGATATGTGATCCGGTAGCAGTATTTTATCTGACAGGAAAATGGATTTTTCCGGGTGAACGGTTCCTGGGACTGTTGATTCGCACAGGTAGAACTCCGGTTCTTTTTGTCAACGAACTGTTTCAGTTCGAAGAGAAAATCGGGGTTCAGAAAATATATTTTTCCGATACAGATGATGTAATACCGATATTGAAAGATGAGGTTGATCCGGATCGCCCGCTTGGAGTAGATAAGATCATGGCAGCAAGGTTCTTGCTTCCTATGATGCAGGCACATGTTGCCGCTGACTATGTTAATGCATCCCCGGCAGTTGATTACAGCAGGGCTGTTAAAGATCAGGCGGAGCAGGAAAAAATGCGCAGATCTTCCCGAATCAATGATCTGGCGATGGAACAGTTTACGAAATTGATCCATACAGGAGTTACGGAGGCAGAAGTTGCGCAGCAGATGCTGGGAATATACCGCCAGCTTGGTGCAAGTGCATATTCATTTGATCCGATCGTAGCATTTGGTGCAAATGCCGCGGACGGACATCATATGCCGGATCAGACGGTCCTGAGAGAAGGCGATTGTGTATTGCTCGATGTAGGATGTATTGCAGATCATTATTGTTCCGATATGACCAGAACCTTTTTCTGGAAGAAAATACCGGATGAAGAATCAGTAAGGGTCTATGAGCTTACCAAAAGAGCAAATCAGGAAGCAGAAGATATGTTAAAACCCGGAATCAGGCTGATGTCAGTTGATAAAAAAGCCAGAGATATTATTACGGAAGGCGGGTATGGCTCCTGTTTTACCCACCGGCTGGGACATTTTATCGGAATCGAAGATCATGAGTATGGAGATGTATCACAGGCCAATCAGAATCTGACGGAAGCAGGCAATACATTTTCGATTGAACCCGGAATATATGTAACGGGGAAGGTGGGTGTCAGAATAGAAGATCTTGTTTTGATTACGCCGGATGGTTATGAAGTGTTGAACCATTATCCAAAGGAAATCAGAATTCTTTCAGATTGAGGAATCAAAAATAGAATGGAAATATATCAGTGAGACCGATACAAAACAGGCAGACACATTCTTAAAAAAGGAATTGTCTGCCTGTTTTTATTATCAATATTCATTACACCATTATCTTAATTGCAGCTTTCGAATAAAGCCGAGAGCCTTACAGCAACATAATCCCATTCTTTTCAGCTTCTGCAGCAATTCCTTCCGGCCAAAGGGAACACTGTACCTCACCGATGTGGGCTTTGCGCAGGAAGAACATGCAGATACGGGACTGCCCGATTCCGCCGCCGATCGTATAAGGAAGCTCATCGCTTAGAACTGCTTTCTGGAAAGGCATTTCAGCACGTTCCGGGCAACCTGCCTTCTCAAGCTGACTCTTAAGCGCCTTACTGTCAACACGAATTCCCATGGAGGAAAGTTCAAGTGCAATATCAAGAACCGGATAGTAAACCAGAATATCCGCATTGAGTTCCCAGTCATCATAATCCGGTGCACGCCCGTCATGCCGTTCTCCGGAACTCATTTTATCACCGATTTTCATAATACACACAGCACCCTTGGCCTGTGTAATGTAATATTCGCGTTCTTTTGGCGTATTATCAGGGAACATGTCTTCCAGTTCCTGTGTTGTTACAAAGAAAATATCAGGAGGCAGAATCTCTTCGATATAATCGTATTGAATAGACATGAATTTTTCTGTTTTGCGAAGTACTTTATACACGGTACGCACGGTTTCCTTCAGCGTTTCGATATTCCGTTCTTCTTTGCTGATAATTTTTTCCCAGTCCCACTGATCAACAAAAACAGAATGAATGTTATCGGTCACTTCATCACGGCGGACTGCATTCATGTCTGTATACAGACCCTCGCCCATCGAAAAACCGTATTTTTTGAGTGCAAAACGCTTCCATTTGGCAAGAGACTGCACAATCTGAGCAGAATGGGCGGAATCATATTTGATATCGAAAGCAACCGGGCGTTCAATCCCGTTCAAATCATCATTGAGTCCGGAAGATGGATCAACAAAAAGAGGCGCCGAAACGCGAAGCAGATTCAGGCGGGCCGACAGCAGATTCTGAAAGAAATCCTTTACGGTTTTGATGCCGATCTGTGTATCATGCAGGTTCAGTGCGGAATGATAATCTTTTGGTATTTTGAGGTTTTCCATAGTTAAAACATACCTTTCTCTGATATATACTTTAAAAAAACAGACATAATGGTCTGCCGGCAGAATACTGAATTTATGCATAAATATCCCTGCACATGTATTATTAAAGCGCTTTTTAGAAGAGATTGCAAGTGTAAAAATATAGCTTTCTGCACTTTTGATATCAAAGTATTTTTTTGTGATTTTTTTGCAAAGCAAACAAGTTATAAAGAGCTAAAATAAAGTAAAAAAAAGAAAATTTATACTTTTTTTATAGAAGAGAATAAAAATTTTAAGAAAAAAGATATTTACATTCCCTAAAAAAGCGTTATAATACTTCCCATGCAAAGGAAACTTTATTATTTTAAAAAGTTTTGCATGACCCAGCATTGCCTTCCGAACAAAGGATTTCGGAAGTGCTTTTTCCAGAAAGGATGATTTTTATGTTACGCAGTATGGTTCAACATGTGATTAAATTGCGGCCTTCAGATGTGAAGCATTTTGTTCATGAAGCGGAGCAGTGCGATTTTGATATTGATATTTCCTATAATCGGGTGGTAGTAGATGCCAAATCGATTCTAGGGGTTTTGGGGCTGGATCTTTCCCAGCCGCTTACCATTCGTTATTACGGATACAACCCGGATTTTGAGAATTATGTCAGAAACCTTGCTATTGCCTGCTGATTTTTGACTGGCAATGTTTGGCCATAATGAAAAGTAATCGGAAAGCTTCCTATGGTATAATGCTGTAGGAAGCTTTTTCTGTGTACGGAAAAAGTCGGATACATTTATTGCAAAGCAGCAGAGCGCCGCTCTGGGTGCAAAATGGACAGCAGGTAGGATAAGAGACAGATGGAGATCAGAATATCAGTCAGGACCCTGGTAGAATTTATTCTCCGCGAGGGCAATATCGATAACAGAATGCGTGTAAATGCTGAGAATGCCATGCAGGAAGGCGGGCGAATTCACCGTATGATACAGAAGCAGATGGGGGCGGAGTATCATGCAGAGGTGTCCCTCAGCTATACTTGTCATACGGAGTCATATGATCTCATTATTGAGGGCAGAGCAGATGGAATACAGGATGGCGATCCGGTATTGATCGATGAAATAAAGGGAACATACAGGGAATTGAGACATATGAAGGAACCTGTTGCAGTGCATCAGGCGCAGGCAATGTGTTATGGAGCAATCTATGTGCTTCAACATGCACTTGCATCTATTCGAATCCGCATGAGCTATTGTAATCTTGATACAGAAGAAATGAAATATTTTCATTTTGAATATACTGCGCAGGAAATTACAGCATGGTTCAATGATTTAATTGGGAAGTACCGTATCTGGGCAGATTTCAGATCGCAGTGGAATCAGATAAGAACGCAGTCTATTCGTGCAATGCAGTTCCCATATCCGTATCGCGCGGGACAAAAGGAACTTGCTGCAGATGTATACCGTACGATCTGCCATGAACGCAAACTTTTTCTGGAGGCACCAACAGGAACCGGTAAGACGATATCAACGGTGTTTCCTGCGATTAAAGCAATTGGAGAGCAGAAGGCGGATAAAGTTTTCTATCTGACAGCAAAGACTATTACACGAAGTGTTGCGGAGGATACCTATGCAATGCTGCGGACAGAGCAGAATCTTTCATTTAAAACGGTTACGCTTACGGCGAGGGACAAGATATGCTTTCTGGAAAAAAGCGACTGTAATCCAGTGAGCTGCAGCTATGCGAATGGACACTATGATCGTATCAATCAGGCAATGTACGACCTTCTGACACATGAGGACAACTTTGACAGGGATACCATTCTTGCATATGCGCGGAAGCATCAGGTATGCCCTTTTGAAATGTCACTTGACATGAGTCTTTTTTCGGACGGGATCATTTGCGATTATAACTATCTTTTTGATCCGTTTGTTTATTTGAGGCGTTTCTTCGGAGACGGCGTAAAGGGCGATTATATCTTTCTGATTGATGAAGCACATAATCTCGTAGATCGTGGACGTGACATGTTCAGTGCTTTTTTGCGAAAAGAAGATTTTATGGAACTGATAAAACTGATCAAACCTTATCATATTGAGATAACAGGACAATTGGAACAGTGCAACAAGGAACTGCTCAAACTCAAACGTGATTGTGAAGGGTGTGAGGTTCTTGATTCTATTGAACCATTTATCACGGTACTGAACCGTCTTTCCTCCAAAATGTCAGACTACCTGGATGAACATTCAGAGGGACCTGTCAGAGAAGAAATTTTGCAGTTCTATTTTCAGGTGTCCAGGTTTTTGACTATTTATGATCTGATGGACCGAAATTATGTTATTTATGACGAATTGCAGTCGGATGGCAGCTTTATACTCAAATTGTTCTGTGTAAATCCTGCTGCGAATCTTTCGGCCTGTATGGAAAGAGGACGCTCCACGATCCTTTTTTCAGCAACTTTTTTGCCGATTCAATATTATAAAAGACTTCTCGGCGGCACAGAACAGGATTTTGAAGTGTATGCCAAAAGCGTATTTGATGCTGGGCGGTGTGGTTTATTTATAGGAAGCGATGTTACGAGCAGATATACCAGAAGAGGTGAATCAGAGTATGGCGCGATAGCTTCTTATATCCATCAGATTACAGCGGCCAGAAAAGGAAACTATCTTGTTTTCTTTCCGTCTCATTCTTTTTTGGA
>JAGOGF010000112.1 GCA_017996845.1 Butyrivibrio sp. | reverse complement strand
TTTTTATCTTCCGGTTAAAATAATCGTGAGTGACAACGGCATTTTCTTTCAAAGTGTAAATACGATTGTAATCTTTACAGCAGTGGCATGGATGATTATATTTGTAAGCGGACACTCACTGGTGATAGAAAAGAAGCTGATCGACTACAATGAAAAAATTCGTCGGCTTGCAGCGATTGATCCATTGACAGGGCTGTTGAACAGGCGCGGGATTATTGAAAAACTGATTCAAATTGCGCCGGAAGGTAAGCGGTGGGATACAGAATACATTAATATTGCAATCGGGGATATTGATTTTTTCAAGCAGGTCAATGACACCTATGGACATGAGGCAGGTGATGCTGTTTTACAGAAACTTGGAGAAATATTGCAGGAATATATGAGCAAGAGTGGTTTAATTGCAAGATGGGGAGGGGAAGAGTTCCTTTTTGTTTTTTATGGAATAAATGGAGATGAAAGTATGCATAAGCTGGAAGAACTTCGTAAAATGATTGCAGCGATGCAGATTGAACATGAAAATCAGATTATCAGAATTACCATAACGCTAGGATTGCAGGAACATATGGCTGGTGACAGTGTGGAACATACCATTATCGAGGCAGATAAAAAACTGTATATCGGGAAACAGACTGGCAGAAATAGAGTTGTATTTTAAAAACTTTTATGAACAAAAAATATGAAAAACTTCTGCTGCGGTATGATGAAAAATACGGCAGCAGAAGTTTTTTTATATTATGCAGACAGAAGATTCTCCTGTCCTTTTCTGGCAAGAATCCGTCGAATGATAAAGTAGCAGACCAGATGTGTGAGTGCGGTAAGAAACCAGCTGGCAGGATAACTGAGATAAAGAACAAAAAGGTTATGAAAGCGGATAAATATGGTATAGATCCATATAATACGGAAGCCGCAGGCACCAAGAAGAGAAACGACCATAGGCACAGTTGAATACCCAAGCCCGCGCAGACTTCCGCATAGGGTATCCATGACACCGCATAGCAGATAAGTTGTACAGATAACGGACATTCTCTGCAGTCCAAAGGTAATTGCCTGTGGATCAGAGGTATAGATGTGAAGAAGCGGTCGTCCGAGTAAATAGAAACAGTTGCCCATAACAAGTCCGATTACAAAAACGATGACCAGGCAGGTACGAAGTACTTTTCCAATGCGTTTATATTCTCCGGCACCAAAGTTTTGGCTGGTGAAAGAAACACAGGCCTGATAGATGGAATTCATGGACATATATACGAATCCTTCCAGATTTGATGCGGCAGCATTTCCTGCCATAGCGATTGCACCGAATGAGTTAATGGATGACTGAATCAAAACATTGGAAAGAGCAAAAATCATCCCCTGCAGCCCGGCAGGAACACCAAGCTGTAGGATTCGAATCAGTTTCTCCTTTGTAATGTGTAATTTTGACGGCATGAAACGGTAACTTTCTGTCGCCTGCATCAGACATCTTGTAATCAATACTGCTGAAATCGTTTCTGAAATAATGGTTGCAATTGCAACACCGGCGACATCGAGATGCATCACGATAACAAAAAATAGATTCAGTACAACATTAGTGATGCCGCTGATGACCAGATAGTAAAGCGGTCGTCTTGTATCACCAATTGCACGTAAAATTGCACTTCCGAGATTATATATAAGCAGAGAAGGCGCTCCTAAAAAGTATATTTTCATATAAAGGGCAGATAATCCGATTACTTCGGCAGGAGATCCCATGGCCAACAGAATGGGGCGGGAAATCAGTATCCCGATGACAGCGATCAGAATACCGCCGATGATGCTGATCATGGCAGCAGTATGAACCGTTTCACGCATATCTTTTTCTTGTCTTGCAGCATAATAGCGTGCTGCAAGGACGTTTACACCAACGGCAAGCCCCATAAAAAAACTGACAATCAGATTAATAACCGAACCGGTCGATCCGACAGCAGCAATTGAATTCGGGCCAGAGAATTGTCCGACGACAACAACATCCGCAGCATTGAACAGCAGCTGGAGAATACTGGAGCACATCAGCGGAATGGAGAAAAGAAGAATTTTACCTGCAAGTGGGCCATGCACCATGTCTATCTCATATTTATTTTTATTCATTTCTTAATCTTCCGTTCCGGGAAGGGTTACTTCGCCACTTAAATTGACTGAAAAATAATCACGTATCTCACTTATACGCTGGGTCTGACCCAGAACCCACATGAGTTTGGTCATTGCAGCTTCTGTTGTCATGTCATAAGCCTGCAGAACACCGCCTTCCAGACTTCGTCTGCCGGTTTCATAAACGGAAAGGCTGCTTCCTTCATAGCGGCACTGTGTACCCACAACAACAGTGATTCCCTGCGCAATCAGTTCACTGACGGCAGTAATAAAGTCATGTTTGAAAAAAGGCATTCCGCCAAGCCCATAGGCTTCTATGTAAATACCGCGATATCCCTGTTCCGCGATGCTGCGCAGGATACTGCGATGTATGCCGGGATAGAGTTTGAGCAGAAAAACCTGATCAGAATATTTTGTACGCAGTTTGAAAACACCATGCCGTTCAGGAAGTACATGTCTGTGGATATGCATGCCCTGGGAACTGATTTCGGCTACATAAGGATGATTGACGCTTTCAAATGCATCGAAACTAAGTGTACGGACTTTTGATGCACGGCTTCCAAGAATGACTTTACGGTTAAAAGCGACAAAAACTCCGGGGAATCCACTTGCAGCCATATATATGGCACAGCGGCAATTTTCCATCGCATCTGCAACGGGATGTGTAATAGAAAGTTGAGAACCCGTAATTACCACCGGAATATTAATGTTCTGTAACATGAGGGATAACATGGAAGAAGTATATGCAAGGGTATCAGTCCCATGAATAACAACAATTCCATCATATTTTGTCCGTACTTCGCCAATTTTTGCGGCAAGTGCGGACCAATCCTCCGGAAAGATATTGGCACTGTCGAGAGAACAGAAATCCATCAGTGCAAGTTTGGTATCACCCGAAACCATACGAAGCTCTTTCAGCATTTCTTCAGTACTTAGACCCGGAGCCAGACCGTTTTCCTTCATGACAGACGAAAGCGTTCCTCCGGTATTGATGATCAGAATATTTTTTGTTGACATTTTTTCAGCTCCTGTGCAATTTGCAAATGTGTTCTTATTATCCTCTTTTTGTACGTTCCTGTAAATAATGCGGTAGTAAAAGAAATACAGAAAGAAATCATGTACAAATGCTTGCTCAAATCAAAAAACCTGATTACAATGTTATCAGCTGGAGATTCAGACTTTTGCATGCAGATATGCAAAAAATAACACTTATTATCAGGAGGTAATACAAATGCTGTATGGAGCGTTGGAAGCGGGCGGAACCAAAATGGTCTGCGCAATAGGAAATGAAAGAGGAGAAATACTGGAGCAGATATCAATTCCGACCACAACACCAAAAGAGACGATGCCTCCTATTATTGAATATTTTCAGGATAAGCAAATTGCAGCAATTGGTGTGGCATGTTTTGGACCGGTCGATCTGAACCTGCAGTCACAAACATATGGATGTATTTTGCAGACACCCAAAATTGCCTGGCGTGGATTTGATATAGTGAGCTGTATTCATAATGCACTGCACGTCCCTGTTGGATTTGATACAGATGTGAATGGATCTCTTCTTGGAGAAGCAACCTGGGGATGCGCAAAGGGACTTGAAAATGCGGTATATTTTACAATCGGAACAGGAATCGGTGCGGGTATCATGACAAATGGAAAGATGCTGCATGGTATGCTGCATCCGGAAGCAGGGCATTTCATGCTCTCGGTTCGTTCGGATGATAGCTACAAAGGAAGATGTCCTTCCCATGGAACCTGCCTGGAAGGCATGGCAGCAGGCCCTGCAATTGAAGAACGATGGGGTGCATCTGCAAAGGAACTTGCAGACAGACCGGAGGTATGGGATCTGGAAAGCTATTATCTGGCACAGGCTGTTGTGAGTTGTGTCATGCTGCTCAGCCCACAGATTATTATCTTCGGAGGTGGAGTTATGCATCAGCAGCAGCTGTTCCCTCTGATTCGGCAAAAAAGTCTGGAAATGATCAATGGATATATTCAGACGCCGCTTCTTAGTGATATGGAACATTACGTTGTTCCGGCCAGTCTGCATGACAATCAGGGAATTATGGGATGCATTCGTCTTGCCATGGATGCGCAGGTTTGAAATGATGAAAATGAGATGTTTTGTGGAGAAGCATGGTAGAATGCTGCTGTTTATATTTTGCCTGCTTTTTTATATCTTTTTTGCAATTGCAGATGGCCCTGTCTGGTGCAGGGATTCTGCAGGCTATGCGGGTATGGGGACGAGCAGAGAGCCGATTTATCCACTTTTTCTGCTTTTTTTCAGAACTGTTTTTGGAGAAACAAAGCAATTGTATGGCGAGCCTTTTTATCTTTTTCCGGCAATAATCGGGCAAAGTATATTATGGGCATATACCGCATGGAAGCTGGGAATAACAGTATATGATGAATTCATTTTGGCAAATCGGGTTAAATATGCGGCATGGTTCTGCCTTGCAGCTGCAGGATTGCAGATGGCAGTACCGCTGTTGAATCGTTTTGCAGCAATTCGTGGCTCGATGTATTCAGAGAGTATTATGACAGAAAGCCTTGCGATGCCGCTTTATGTACTTCTGAGTATTCATATCTGGAAATGGATGCGTTATGAGAACCGATTTGATTATGGTATGATTTTGCTGGACAGTTTTCTTCTGATCAGTATTCGAAAACAGATGATGATTGGGCTTTTTCTCTTTCTGGCCATTTCATTTCTGACAAATATCATCCGCAGGAATGAAAATGGAATAAAGAAGTTTTTGGTTTCTTTCTTCCTGAGTATTCTGATATTGATTCTTGCAAATGGGTTTGATCATTCCTACAATTTCATCTTACGCGGAGTATGGATGGAACATACAGGAAATTCAAAAGCAGCGCTTTGCACTTTGCTTTTTTCATCAGATGAAAGCGATGCATCGCTTTTTGACCAATACGGAACACCGGATGAAAAAGCGCTTTTTCTGGATATAATCAGGCAGGCTCAAAATCAGGGGCTATTGATCGGACAAGTACCAAAAGGTGCAGACTGGGTAACTTTGGCCGAACATTATGCAGACAGTTATGATGTGATTGGATTTAAAATCGAACAGCCGATTATATCAAATTATGTAGAAACGCACTATGCGCTGAATGATCTTCAGGCAGAAAGAAAGATGGATGAAATTGGCGCAGAAATTTCAGATGTTTTAATACATCAGAATAAAGGCGATCTTCTGAAAGTATATGCTGCTAATTTGCTGAAAGGGCTTATTTGTTCGGATGCCAGAGTAATGCCAATATTAAATGAGGTAGGAATTATATTTTATATTCTCTTTCTTTGTTTATACGGTTTTGTTCTGCGAAAAAGGCATATGGCAGTGGTTCAGGCAGCAGAAGTTGTCCTTGGCGGCATATTACTGAATACGGTTGCGGTCGGAGCACTCATTTTTCCACAGCCAAGATATATGGCATATGGAATGGGATTGTTTTATTTTACTCTTGTTTTGATGCTGTATGAGTTATTTACAGATTTTCAAAAGAAAAATTGAATATCGTATTTATCTTGATAATTGATATTCGGACAGACTTTTGACGGGATAAACCTTCTGGTGAATTCGTTTATGATGTAAAAAGCATATGCTTGTGAGCATATATCCAAGAACAGCGCCTGCTGTATTGGATATGATATCATCAATTTGGCAGTATCCCCGGCCAGTGACCAACTGCATGATTTCAAGACTGACACTGCCAATGAAGGCTACTCCGATGCAATAAAATGGGCTGCGCATAAGCCTCCAGATAAACGGCATTAAAAATCCGAAAGGCAGAAACATAAGAATATTTTCCATAAAACTGGCATCTTCACCCACAGAAACACCAAGAATGGAAAAAGGGTATAACTCTATCCCCGAGCGGGAGCCGGCTTGTCTGGAGAAAAATGCCTGAAATAACAGCACGGTCAGATAGGTACTCATAAGAAAGCAAAGGAAAACTTTCTTATGAGTTATTTTTTTGTGCAGAATAAAATATAGTATCCTGATAAGCAAAACAAAAGGAAATCCCAATAATAAACCGCAGGGCAAATATTGAATCGGTTCCTTCAGATCCTGCATAATTTTCAGAGTCAGTTCGATAACAGATGACATGGACAGTCCTTTCGTGATACCTCAAAATAATGGAAAATGTTGCTGTTATCATACAGGGAATACTTTAAAAATACCTAAAAGAATCATTAAGAAAAGCAGAAATTATACTTAAGATAGTGTATAATAAAAGAAAAACAGAAAAACAGAAAAACAATCATGGTATAGGCGTGGTAGAAAGTGAAGTTTTTTCTTTATGATATTTGATTTTAAGAGACCAATGGCTGAAGATGCTTCTTTTTTGGCTCCTTTTTTTGTCCTTCGTCCCAACAGAACCTGTGACAGTGGTTGGATTGATACGTTTATATGGTCGGATTATTACAAAATTCGATATTGTATTATTGATAATAAAGCGCTTTTTCTTTTAATGCAGGATGGTGAAGAATATTTTGCCGCGATGCCGTATTGCAGACAGGAAGAATTACCTTTCTATTTTAAGACGTTTGAGCGGTATTTTAATGAAGAACTGCATAAACCGTTTAAGATTTATCTCGCAGATGAAGAGGCAGTTACTTTTTTAAGACTACAGTACAATCCGGATTATTATGTGAAAGAAGAGGAAGACCTGAAGGATTATCTGTATGATGCGGATGAATTAAGGACACTTCCAGGCAAGAGATTCCAGAAAAAAAGAAATCTTGTGCATAAATTCGAAAGAGAATACGAAGGAAGATATGAATATCGTACTTTACGGTGTGAAGATCGTCCGCAGATCATGCAATTCCTGAAAAAATGGTTTTCTGATCGTATGCAGCAGGAAACAGATGCTGAAAAAACGCTGGAATATGAATACCGTGGAATTGAAGAAATATTGCAGAAGTGTTGTCAGTTGCAATATCGTATGGGCGGAGTATTTGTTGATGGGGAGCTCGAAGCATTTAGTATCGGAGCCTATAATGAACCGGAGAAAATGGCCTGCGTCAGTGTAGAAAAAGCGAATACCGAAATTCAGGGAATATACCAGGTGGTCAATCAGCAGTTCCTGATACATGAATTTCCGGATGCACAACTTGTGAACAGAGAAGATGATTTGGGACTGGAAGGCCTTCGCAAGGCAAAGCAAAGCTATAACCCAATTGGATATGAACGTAAATTTATGGTTCTTCAGAAAAATTTTCAAGGCTATATGAATGAACTGATTGATCATTATGAGGCAGAAATTCAGGAATATGGAACAGAACATTGACAGGGAGCTTATGCACGCAAAGGTTGCTGCAGATATGAAAAGCGGGAAGATCAGAATACTGACGGACGTTGAGGAGAAAAAGCATACAAGGATATTGTATGAAGAGGCTTTTGATGATCCGAAAGCCTTTGTAGACTATTATTATGATGAAAAATGTATTGATAATATTATTGTAACAGAGCAGGATGCGGGAGATATTGTATCCATGTGCCATATGAATCCATATCATCTTATGGTAAAGGGACAGCTGATTCAGAGCTATTATCTTGTTGCAGTTGCAACGAAACGGACAAGGCGACATGAAGGGCATATGACGGAGGTCCTTTTCGCAGCTTTTGACAGAATGAACAGCGATAAAATTCCATTTTGTTACCTGCTTCCCGTTGCGGAAGAAATTTATGAATGGATGGGATTTGAACGAATTTGCGATTATGCAGCAAATACAGAAGAAGATTACGGGCAGATCAGAAAAAAATATGATATTTACTGTGTCAGAGACAGTGTTTATAAAAGAAGGCATAATATAGAAAGAAAACTTTCTGCAAGTGATGATGGAGAATTACTGCCGGAACATCCGGTCATAATGGCAAAGATAATCAATCTTGCATCGTTCATAGCAATGAGCGGAATAAAAGCAGATGCAACAGAAAAAGATTGTCTTGCATGGCTGAGGCAGCAGAAAATATATATATGTGAGGAGGTATGATTTCAGTTCAGCTATAAAAATTTATACGACAAAATTTGGGAGGCATTTTAAATGA
>JAGOGF010000111.1 GCA_017996845.1 Butyrivibrio sp. | reverse complement strand
CTTCTGCCGATACCTGATAGTCTCCTTTTGTTCCTGAGAAATCAAGAAGCTTCATATCCGGATACGCGATCAGTGCAGCTTTTGCAGTCGGCATGTCTGTTACAACAATATCCGTTGCCCCGGAATCCAGTGCTACCAGCATCTGTGGTGCGGTCTTCTGCGCGGGCTGAATGCTTACCCCCGGAATCTGGGGGATACATTTGTCATACCAGATCGTATTGATCTGTGAAGTCGCCTTTGCACCGGATAAATCTGCTATCGAGGCTGCCGATGCATATTTGGAACTGCTTTTTACAAGTGTTACAATCGATGCATAAAAATATGGATCGGAAAAATCAACCGATTCCTCTCTTTCCGCTGTAATGGACTGCCCGGCTATCACACAGTCAACCGTGCCCGATTGCACTGCCGGAATCAGAGAATCCCAGTCCAGCTTCACAATTTCAAGTGTAAGGCCAAGTGAATCTGCTATTTTCTGTGCCATCATGACATCATATCCGTTTGCATAATCGACTGACTCGGCAATCTTAACCCCGCCATTGGCATCATCCGGCTGTGTCCAGTTATACGGAGCATACGCGCATTCCATTGCGACGCGCAGTTTCCCCGGTTTTACTGTCTCGACTGTCTTTTTTTCACTGCTGCCTGTCTGGACTGCAGAGGCCGCAGTATCCGATACCTTCACATCGGCAGATGCCGTTTCGGATTCTGTTGCTACATCTCCACTTCCGCATCCCATCAGTGAAACCATCGTTGCAAGCATAATTGTTATTGCCATAAGTCTTGTTTTCATATCATATTCCTCCCCGAATTATAGTTGTATCGGACAGTATTCTTTCTGCGTGTCCGCTCCTAAAATACATGATTTTTCAAACCGCTTCCTGCGTATTTTTCTGTTCATATTTCTGAAGTGCTTCTGCAACTATTTCCATCTCCTTAAGCGTACCGACAGATATCCGGACATACTCTCTGATGCGCTCGTTTGCGTAGTATCTGACCAGTATCCCCTGCTCATTCAGATAATCTGCAAGTGTCTGCGCATCATACCCATCATGTTTTGTAAACACAAAATTCCCATAGGATTCCAACGTCTGATATCCCATTTTTTTTAGCTGTTTTGTAAACCAGATCCGTACTTTTATTTTATTCAGACAGCTCATTTCCAGTGCAGAGAAATCTTCCACTGCGGCAACCGCGGCATCTAACGTTACCTGATTGATATTGTTGGGATTAAAACAGTTTTTCAGATTATTCAGTTCTGTCATCAGTTCCGCATTTCCGATTGCATAACCAACATGAAGCCCTGCAATGTTCCTGGACTTTGACATCGTATGTACCACAATGAGATTGTTGTACGCATGGATCATCGGAATGCAGGTCTGTGTACCAAAATCCACATATGCTTCATCAGAATGCAGGTCTGTGTACCAAAATCCACATATGCTTCATCAATTACAACGATTCTGTCCGTATTTGCTTCAACCAGTCTGCGAATATCTTTCTGACTGATCCGCAGTCCTGTCGGTGCATTCGGATTGGCCAGAATGACCATACTATCCGTTTCGATATAGTCCTCTACTCTGATCTGCAGATTCTCATCCACTGGAATTTCCCTGTATTTGAGTCCGAATGCATTGCATACTGTTTTATAAAATCCATAGGTAATATCCGGAAAACATACGCCATGTTCTCCCTGTCCATATGCCAGCATAATAAAACTGATTATTTCATCTGCACCGTTACCGGCAAAAACCTCTGTTTCTTTTACGCCGTAATATCTGCCAAGTGCCTTTCTGAGCGGCGTTGCGTCCTGATCGGAATAATGTCCCAGATCGGAATGCTGTGCACTTTTTGATAAGGAAGTATATACTGTCTCCGACGGTGGAAGCGATGTTTCATTGGAATTCAATTTGATGTATGTTCTGTCTTTGGGCTGTTCGCCCAGACGATACGGAACCATTTTATTAAAACGCTTACTGATAAATCTGCTCATTTTTTCCTCCCTGTCGCTTGGTAAATAGAAAAAGACATTTAACATGGGTTTTTCCGCAGAAAATACGGATTTCCCAGCAAACGTCTTCGTTATTTCATCGTTACAGGAATCTGAGAATCTGGTTCATCAAAAGAGGCAGAACCATATTATACCATGGCTCTACCTCTTCGTATGAGTTCTCATTCATCCTGAACTGAAAATATGCTGTTAAAAATTGTATACGTGTATGCTATCACTTGATTATCATTACGTCAACCCCTAATTATTGCATTGCAATTTGATCTCTGATCCGGATACCGGTTGGTGTTCCCGCAAGGCCGCCTTTGCCTGTCTCTCTGATATCCGTACTCATATTGCGCCCGATTGACCGCATGGCATCAATCACTTCATCCGGCGGAATCTTACTGCAGATTCCCGCAAGTGCCATATCTGCGGATGTGATTGCATTAACCGCTCCAATCACATTTCGTTTTACACAGGGAACTTCCACCAGTCCCGCTACCGGATCACAGGCCAGTCCGAGCAGTCCTTTCAGTGCCAGTGCACATGCCTGTACCATACACTGGGCATTCCCACCCAGCAGATAAGTGATCGCGCCTGCTGCCATTGCAGAAGCAGAGCCAATTTCTGCCTGACATCCCCCTTCTGCACCGGAGAGACTGGCTCTGGATGCAATCACGCCTCCGATTCCGCCTGCCACATAAAGTGCTTTCGTCATCTGCTCATCAGTATATTCCTTCTTTTCCTGTATACTCAGTAACACTGCCGGAACCACACCGCAGGAACCTGCTGTCGGAGCCGCCACAATACGTTTCATACAGGCGTTTGATTCTGTGATTTTAAGTGCCTTTTCCATCACAAGACCGATCAGATCACCACTGACCAGTTCCCCATTCATACGCCGTTTTCTGATTTTCTCACCTTCGGTTCCCACAAGGCCGCTGGCAGATTTAAGTGTGGGATCATATTTCTGATCCGCCTCTTTCATTGCCTGATAAATCAGCTGCATCTTTGCAAAAGACTGCGCTGTTGTCATATTTTCTTCCAGACAGTCTTCCTGTTGTATGATTTCCCAGAAGCTAAATCCTGTCTGCTCATTTTCTGCACATATATCCGCAAGTGATTTATACATTTTCAGTCCTCATTCCACACACTAATTTAGAGTAAACTCAAATAGGTTACTTTTACAATTCCTTCCAGATGCTCCAGCCATTTTATTGCTTCTGCAGGAACTTCCTGGTCACATTCCAGTACCATAACCGCGTTACCGCCGCGTCCGGAGCGATACAACTGCATTGTGGCAATATTAATTGATTTATGCTCCAGCATGGATGTCACTTCTGCCACGTGTCCAGGCTGATCCAGATTATGAACGATCAAAGTCGGATAATCCCCGCTGAAATTTGCTGTCAGACTATCCAGCTGACAGATCTGAATCCGTCCTCCTCCGATAGAGGCGGCCACCACCTCCAGCTTTTTACCGGACTTTCCGGTCAGCATCATTTTGACCGAATTGGGATGAACATCACCAAGATCGGCTCCGCCAAAATGATATTGCAGTCCTGCTGCCTCAGCCATGGATAAGCTTTCCGGAATTCTCGGATCATCCACTCCGCAGCCAAGAAGCCCTGCTACAATCGCTTTGTCCGTTCCATGCCCTTTCCCTGTTGCAAGAAAAGATCCATGAAATAGTATTTCTGCATTTCTGATTTCTTCCCCGATCAGTTTCCTGCTGACATTTCCGATTTTTACCGCACCGGCTGTATGAGAGCTGGAGGGTCCTACCATAATGGGTCCCACAATATCAAAAAGATTCATTTTAATGCCGTTTCCTCTCCAAAAAGAAAAAAGAGCAGTTCACAATCATCCCGTGGCTGCCTCTTTGTATCACACATTATTATAGATATGATACCATTTTTTCATGTCAGGATCAACACATTAAAAAAAGACATTGACAAAGCCATGCCTGCAGTGGTAGTATCAGTCCTAATAAAAATCTGTTCAAACAATCAACAAGGGCGTTGATGGAGAAAGCTTTTTTCTGCATCTGCCCTTGTCTTTTTTTATGAAAAATGCGGCGAAACGAGCCGTTTTTTTATTTAATCACTTGCATGGCAGATTAAAAATATATAGTATAAAGAGGATATCACAATGTGCTCAATTATGGGATTTGCCGATAAGGCACTTACAAAGGAAGAACTTCTTCCCTATTTCGACCGTACCCTCTCAAGAGGACCGGATATGAGCCGGATCATTGAAACCCCGTCCGGTTATCTTTGCTTTCACCGTCTTGCCATTATGGGACTTTCTGAGCAGGGAATGCAACCATTCGAACTGGATGGCGATTATGTTGTATGTAATGGAGAGATCTACGGTTTCCGTAAAATCAAAGAAGCGCTTTCAGACAAATATACTTTCCAGAGTGAAAGCGATTGTGAAATTCTTCTTCCATTATATAAGGAATACGGACTGAAAATGTTCGAAATGCTCGGTTCTGAATTTGCGATGATTCTTTATGACCACCGCAATGACAGTCTGATCGCAGCACGTGATCCGATCGGCATCCGTCCCCTGTTTTACGGATATAATCAGAACGGTGGCATTGTTTTTGCAAGCGAAGCCAAAAATCTGATTGATTTATGTGACAAGATTATGCCTTTTCCTCCCGGTCATTACTATGCGGATGGAGAATTTGTACGCTATACAGATATTACAACCGTTACCAGTTACAACAGCGATGATATGGAAACTGTCTGCCAAAAGATCCATGACAAACTTGTTGAAGCAGTAGATCTGCGGCTTGATTCTGACGCACCTCTGGGATTTCTGTTGTCAGGCGGTCTTGATTCCAGCCTTGTCTGTGCCATCAGTGCCAAGATCCTGGGCAAAAAGATACGCACTTTTGCAATCGGTATGGATCAGGATGCAATCGATCTGAAATATGCCAGAGAAGCTGCAGACTTCATCGGTTCCGATCATACGGAAATCTATATGACCGCAGAAGATGTTGTAAATGCGCTTCCCGAAGTTATTGCTCTTCTGGGTACCTGGGATATTACCACCATCCGTGCGAGCATGGGTATGTATCTGTGCTGCAAAGCAATCCATGAACAGACAGATGTACGCGTATTGTTAACAGGTGAAATTTCCGATGAATTATTCGGATACAAATATACTGATTTTGCACCGGATGCTGCTGCTTTTCAGGCGGAATCCAAAAAACGTATGGATGAGCTGTATATGTACGATGTACTTCGTGCAGATCGCTGCATTTCCGTCAACTCTCTGGAAGCAAGAGTTCCGTTTGGTGATACTGATTTTGTAAAATATGTGATGCATATTAACCCTGAAATCAAGATGAACACCTATAATATGGGAAAGTATCTGCTGCGTCATGCCTTTGAAGCAGATAAAATTCTTCCTGAAGAAATTCTGTGGCGCCAGAAAGCTGCTTTTTCAGATGCTGTCGGTCATTCTATGGTAGACGATTTGAAAGCACTTGCTGAAAGCAAATATACCGATGCGGAATTTGAACAGCGCCGCATGCAATACAGTTATTGCACACCATTTACAAAGGAAAGCCTTCTGTATCGCGAAATTTTTGAACAATACTATCCGGGACAGGCTGAAATGATAAAAGATTACTGGATGCCGAACAAATCCTGGGAAGGTTGCAATGTAAATGATCCGTCCGCGCGTGTTCTTGCAAATTATGGCGCAAGCGGAGTCTGAAGTCAGGCACGAACGAATCGACTTTCGGATTCGTTGTCACATAGATTATTGTATCTGTGCATAAGAGAGGAGAGAATTATGGAAACACCAACAAAGTTACCTGAATTGTTTGGCAGCATGGTTTTTAACGAAGAAACTATGAAGGAACGTCTTTCTACCGCTTCCTACAAAGCCTGGAAACAGTGCATTACAGATGGTACAGCCCTTGAACTTTCTACCGCAAATGAGATCGCTGAGGCAATGAAACAGTGGGCTATTGAAAAAGGAGCTACACATTATACACACTGGTTTCAGCCTATGACCGGTGTAACCGCCGAGAAACACGACAGCTTTATCGCACCTGTCGGCGGTGGTAAAATTGTTATGGATTTCTCCGGTAAAGAACTGGTTCGTGGTGAGCCTGATGCTTCTTCTTTCCCGTCCGGCGGACTTCGCGCAACTTTTGAAGCACGCGGATATACAGCATGGGATCCTACTTCTTTTGCTTTTGTAAAAGATAATTCTCTCTATATTCCTACTATTTTCTGTTCTTATTCCGGACAGGCTCTTGACAAGAAGACTCCTCTTCTTCGTTCCATGGATGCGGTCAGCCGTCAGGCAATCCGTATTTTGCGTTTATTCGGTGATAAGGATACCAGAAGAGTTACCGCGCAGGTTGGTCCTGAGCAGGAATATTTCCTGATCGATAAATCGCTTTATGCACAGCGTGAAGATCTTCGTCTGACAGGCCGTACCCTGTTTGGTAATAAGCCTCCGCGTGGTCAAGAACTGGAAGATCACTATTTTGGTCAGCTCAAGCCCCGTGTATCGGCTTATATGAAAGATCTGGATGAAGAACTCTGGAAAGTCGGTGTTCTGTCCAAAACAAAACACAATGAAGTTGCTCCTTCCCAGCATGAAATGGCACCTATTTATTCAGATGCCAACGCTGCATGTGATCAGAATCAGCTGACAATGGAACTGATGAAAAAGGTCGCTGACCGTCATGGTTTTGTATGTCTGCTTCATGAAAAGCCATTTGATGGCGTAAACGGTTCCGGCAAACATGACAATTTCTCACTCGGAACAGATACCGGTAAAAATCTGTTTAAACCAGGTTCTACTCCCAGTCAGAATGCACAGTTTCTTCTGTTCCTTGCTGCATTTGTCAAAGGTGTGGATGAATATCAGGATACCCTTCGCGCTACTGTTGCATCTGCAGGCAATGACCACCGCCTTGGCGCACAGGAAGCACCGCCGGCTATCATCTCTATTTTCCTTGGCGATGAACTGAACGGTGTGGTTGAATCTATTATCAGCGGCAAGCCGTATAAAGATGGCGGCAAACGTACCCTGCAGATCGGCATTGATGTTCTGCCTGCTATTCCACAGGACAACACAGACCGTAACCGTACTTCACCAATGGCATTTACAGGTAATAAGTTCGAGTTCCGTATGCTTGGATCTTCACAGTCTATCTCCGGTCCCAATATTGCTCTGAATACCATTATGGCTAAAGAACTGAATGAATTTGCCAGCCAGCTTGAAGATTCCAAGAATTTCCAGGCAGATCTGCAGAAACTGATCAAAAAGGCATTTACAGATCATCAGCGTATCATTTTCAATGGCAATGGTTATGATGAGTCCTGGGTAACCGAAGCAGAAAAACGTGGACTGGATAATCTGATTTCCACTTCAGATGCACTTCCTCATTATGCATCCAAAAAGAATGTGGACTTGTATGTATCAAACGGAATTTATACGGAGGAAGAACTGCAGGCACGTTCCCTGATTCATGTAGAAACCTATAATGCCACGATTTCTATTGAAGCAAGAACCATGACCGATATGATCCGTCGTGAGATTCTTCCTGCTGTATCATCTTATGCAACTGATCTTGCAGGTCGTGTTACTGCTTTAAAAGGAGCCGGTGTTTCCGCAAAATATGAATCAGAAACCCTCAAAAAGGTTTCCACATTGACAGATGCCCTTGCAGATACCTGTGACAAGCTGTCCAAGGATCTGGATAAAGTTCCGGAAGATGCTACAAAAGCCATGAACTACTATCATAAAACTATTTTGAGTGATATGGCAAAAGCAAGAGAAGAAGCAGATGCACTTGAGACATTGACGGATGAAGAATATTGGCCATTCCCTGTATATTCTGATCTGCTCTTTAGTGAGAACTGATAAATTAAATCAAATATCCGAATAAAATACCCCGGGAAGTGTACAGCAATGTGCACTTCCCTTTTTTGATGCAAATCTGGCTTCTTCCATTGCATATCCCAAAGATCATCAACATTGGGTAAATTATTTGCTGCTACTTTTTCAATCATATTTTCAGTCATAGATTGGGTCGACACCTGCTTTTGTTTTCTTATCTATATTCAATGCCTCAATATAATAAAACGCACTGGATTTTTTTCCATTGCTGTCATAGGAATAACCCTGTCTTAAGATTCCATTCACAGAAATCCAGGATTTTCCGGATTTCAGATC
>JAGOGF010000270.1 GCA_017996845.1 Butyrivibrio sp. | reverse complement strand
AATAATGTGATGGCGATTATTACATCTTTCGGTCTTGGGATTCCGGTTGTCGTATCAGTTCGGTCCAATCCGTCAAGGGAATATGCGAACAGACTTTTGCGTATGGCGATGTTATCCACATTTCGGCATGCAGCAGGAGTGGTCTTGCAGACGGATGGTGCCATGCAGTATTTTCCAAAAGTAGTTCAGAAAAAATCTGTCATTTTGCCAAATTCCATTCATCCTGATTTTATCAGAGAACCCTTTCAGGGAGTGCGGGATAAAACGGTTGTATCGGTCGGAAGACTTGACGACAATAAGAACCAGGCTTTACTGATAAAAGCGTTTGCCAAAATATCGCAGCAGCAGCAGCCATCCTATACACTGCACCTGTACGGAGATGGTCCCTGCAGAGGAAAACTTGAAAAACTGGCAGAAGATTTGAACGTGCAGGATAAAGTCTTTTTGGAAGGAATTGTGGATAAAGTTGCTGATCGGATCATGCAGGCAGGTATCTTCGTGCTGAGCTCTGATCAGGAAGGAATGCCAAATGCGCTGATCGAAGCAATGTCTCTTGGAATTCCCTGCATTGCAACGGATTGTCCCTGCGGCGGACCAAAAGATCTGATTCGGGATGCCAGATCAGATTCTGCGTATGGGAATGGTCTGTTGACACCGGTCGGGAATGTCGATAAAATGGCGGAAAGCCTTCTTTATCTGATGACTGATCAGGGCCGTGCTGCGCAGATCGGAATGAGAGCTGCACGTGTGCAGAAGCAGTACAGTCCGGAGGCGATTAATGCCAGGTGGAAAGAATATCTGGATTCGTTGATGGTATGACCGGAAAGGTAGAGATTTGTGATGAAAGAACTGGAGTACCCCTTTGATGGAGACTATCTGCTGAAGAAGTCAAAGCATATCAAAAAGCAGCTGCTGGCAGACAAAACGCAGCGGATACATAAAAACATTGCAGTTCTGGGCGGATCTACAACGCATGATATTGTCCGCATGCTGGAACTGTTTCTGTTAAATCATGGTATTGCGCCTTCCTTCTATGAATCGGAATATGGACAGTACTGGCAGGACGCCATGTTTCCCGGACAGGAACTGCTGGATTTTCACCCGGATGTGATTTATATACATACCAGTAACCGTAACATATCTGCATATCCGACGATTGGCGATAATGAGCAGGGTATTGCCGATATGCTTTCTGACAGTTATAACCACTTTGAAATGATGTGGAAACACCTGCAGGACACTTTTCACTGTCCGATTATACAGAACAATTTTGAGCAGCCCTTTTTCCGTATTCTGGGCAACCTTGATGTGGTGGATGTGCATGGCAGAATGCATTTTCTCAATGCAATGAATGAACGGTTCTATGAATATGCGGCAAAAACGCAGGGATTCTATATCAATGACATCAATTATCTGGCAT
Source organism: Butyrivibrio sp. (assembly GCA_017996845.1). The sequence continues at coordinate 1,160 of JAGOGF010000270.1, read as the reverse complement.
CGTGCTACGGACTGGATAAGTGGTCAGATCCGCTGTACTGGCATATGTATAAATATGCGCTTTGTATTCCGGCGGTACCGGCGCTTTCCTTCAATATTGCCAATATTATCAAGTCCATATATGGTAAGAATAAAAAGGCACTTGTTCTGGATCTGGACAATACACTTTGGGGCGGTGTGATCGGTGATGATGGTGTATCCGGAATAGAGATTGGCAAAGAAACGAACCTGGGGCAGGTTTACAGTGAATTTCAGTCATATATCAAAGCGCAGAAGGATCTTGGCATTATCCTGAACATAGACAGCAAAAACGAAGAAGAGAATGCTCTGGCAGGGCTGAATCATCCGGATAGCATTCTGAAAGCAGATGACTTTATATACATCAAAGCCAACTGGGATCCCAAGAGTAAAAACTTTGTGGAAATTGCGCAGCAGATGAATATTTTGCCGGAAAGCATGGTATTTGTGGATGATAATCCGGCGGAGCGTGAGATTATCATGCAACAGGTGCCGGGAGTCAGTGCACCGGATATTCAGACACCGGAGAATTATATCCGCATTCTGGATCACGCGGGTTTCTTCGAAGTGACAACCTTGTCAGAAGATGACAAAAAGCGTGTTGAAATGTATCGGGAGAACAGGGAAAGAGCGCAACTTGAAAATAGTTTTGCAGATTATACAGCTTACCTGAAATCTCTTGAAATGAAGGCAGTGATCAGGCCTTTTGAAGAGCTTTATTATCCGCGTATCGCCCAGCTCACCAATAAAAGCAATCAGTTCAACCTGACTACGAAACGTTTTACACAGGAAGAAATTGCACAGCTGGCGCAGACTTCTGAATATATTACACTGTACGGAAGACTGGAAGACCGGTTTGGTGATAACGGCATTGTATCTCTTCTTGCGGGACATCAGGATGGCGAAGCACTTCATATGGATTTGTGGCTGATGAGCTGTCGTGTACTGAAAAGAGATATGGAATATGCTATGATGGATACGCTTGTAACCGAAGCACAGAACAGAAAGATTCACACGATCTTTGGATACTATTATCCGACGCCCAAAAATCACATGGTTTTTGAGTTCTACAGACAGATGGGCTTTGAGAAAATAAAGGAAGATGCAGAGGGAAATACGGTATGGCAGTTTGATATACCGGAA
>JAGOGF010000268.1 GCA_017996845.1 Butyrivibrio sp. | reverse complement strand
GTCTACCCTGCATCAGGCAGGGCATGAAGCATATGTGGTAGGCGGCTGTGTCAGAGATTCTATCTTGCAGAGGATACCGGGAGACTGGGATATTACGACAGATGCTGACCCGATGGAAATTAAAAGACTGTTCAGGCGTACTGTTGATACAGGAATTGAGCATGGTACGGTTACGGTTATGTTGGGCAAGGAAGGCTTTGAAGTAACCACCTATCGGATCGACGGAGAATATGCAGATGGCAGGCATCCTAAGGATGTGACTTTCACCGCCAACCTGCAAGAGGATTTGCGCAGGCGCGATTTTACCATCAATGCGATGGCATATAATACCAAAGAAGGTCTGATTGATATTTTCGGTGGGATGCAGGATATCGAGAATGGCATGATCCGTTGTGTTGGAAACCCGCAGGAGCGGTTTGGGGAGGATGCGCTTCGGATTATGCGTGCAGTAAGATTTTCCGCACAACTGAATTATCAGATCGAAACCCAGACAAAGAAAGCAATTATTGTACTTTCCCATACACTTTCCAGAATCAGCGCGGAGCGGATACAAACAGAACTGGTAAAGCTTTTATGTGCAGAATATCCGGGACGGATAAGGGATGCCTGGAAGATGGGAATTCTGCAGGTAATACTCCCGGAGCTTGACCGGTGCATGTCAGTGGAACAGAACAATCCGCATCACATGTATTCTGTCGGAGAACACATGATTGTGGCAACTGAAAATGTGCGTGCTGATCGGGTTCTGCGGCTTACCATGCTGCTTCATGATGTTGCAAAACCAGTTACAATGACGGAAGATACACGGGGAATCAGACATTTTCATGGACATGCAGAGAAAGGCTCTGAAATGGCCAGGGAAATAATGAACCGGTTGAAATTTGACAGAGAAACGCTGACCAGAGTATGCAATCTGATTTATTACCACGACAGATATATCGGAATGGATACAACACCAGCGGATGTCCGAAAAGCAATATATGAAGTCGGAGAGAATGATTTTCCGTTGCTGCTTGAAGTAAAATGGGCGGACATGCTTGCACAAAACGATTATCAGAGATCCGGAAAAGAAAAAGTGCTGGAACATATTCAGGAATTATATGATGATATTCTTTTACGTGAAGACTGCCTTTCATTGAAGAACCTGGCAGTTCGTGGGCAGGATCTCATTGCGGCGGGACTGAATCCGGGTAAGGAACTGGGAGATATTCTGCATGTTATGCTCATGGATGTATTGAATTGTCCGGAGCATAATACCTATGCATATCTGATGGAACCGGAGAATCTCAAACGATTCAGAGAGGAAGTCTGAGATATGATAAAAAGAAAAAAAAGTCTGATTCTGATAATTGGGATGTTGGTTTGTCTGTTGGTCGGACAGATTGGAATACCCTTTCAGGTATCTGCCAAGCAGGAAGAGCAGATATCGCTTTTACGGAAATATGATTCTGCGGATACGGCAGCAATTAAGGCAATTGATACAGAGAATGACACCATTTCTTTCAGAAATAAAGATACGGGAAGAGATTATACACTCAGTTATGACAATACATCTCTGATGTATAATCAATATGGCAGGGCACTTTCTCCCAAGCTTCTGGAACTCGGGACGATTGTGGATATTACATTCCTGAAAAACAGCAGACATTTGAATTCGCTTGTTATCTCATCCGCTGCGTGGGTGCATAATGGAACAAAAGATTATGTGTTTTCAGAAAGTGATGAAACAGCAGAAATTGGCGGAACGGCATATCATCTTGGCAATAATGCTTTGATTCTGGCAGAAAAGGAACCTGTTATCCTGGCGGATATTCTTCCGGGGGATACCGTACGTATCAGTGGAATCGGACAGGAAGTTTACAGTATCTGTGTGACCAACGGACATGGATATGTGAGTCTGTCAACAGATGAGATTGGGGATCAGAGTCTTGCCGGGGCATGGCTTGAGCTTGGCAACACGGTAATTCACCGCATTTCAGATAATATGCTGATCAATGCACCGGAAGGGGTGTATACGCTTCATATTCTTGGAAACGGGGCAGACTATACAAAGCAAATAACCGTAGCAAGAAATAAAGAAACAGTGATTGATGCCAGCGATATAACTTTGGCAGAGCCTTCACGCGGAGATGTGATTTTTCAGACTGACCCGGAAGAAGCAAAAATATATGTGGACGGGATAGAAGCGCTGACAGGAGTATCCTACCAGTATGATTATGGATTTCATGCATTGAAAGTTTCTGCACAGGGTTATGAAACAATAGAAAAATATTTGAGAGTCGGACAGCCATCTGCGGTTGTACAGATCGATCTGGAAAAAGCCGGTACAGTTTCTGCAAACAGCAGTACGGCAAAATCAGCTTCTGCAGCATCAGTAGCATCTTCCGCAGCAGGAACAGCGAAGACAGCAACAGCTGCTGTGGCAAGTACAGCAAAAAGCAGTGGTACAAGATACACCGTCAGTGGAAACAGCAGCGGATCATCCGGTACGGAGAGCAGCAATACCGGAAATGAAGTCACCGGATATAAGGTTTATGTCGATGCACCTGTCAGCGCAGAACTTTATATGGATGGGAGCTATAT
>JAGOGF010000269.1 GCA_017996845.1 Butyrivibrio sp. | reverse complement strand
GATTCAGGTCATAGACCTGCGCTCGTATTTTCTGTAACGGGAAATCCCGTTGAAGCTTACCTGACCATTTCACAGGATATCCTGATACCCGGTCTTTCGTTCAGCTCCAAAGCTCCCAGACGAGTTCAACAATTCTCTCTGCCGCCTTTCACCAACCGGCGGTTCTCTGAAAGAGACAAATCATCTACTGCTTCTGTTCAGCGCTTCATTGATATTAATTTTGCACCCTCTAGTCTAGACAGAAAAGTAATATATGTCAAGATTTTTGTATTATTCTGCGGCAAAAACGCAGATTCCGATCAGGCCCGGACCAGTATGAATTGCCATGGATGCATTGATCTGACGCTCCACTACAACCTCGGCATCCGGGATTGCCTCCAGCATGGCTGCCTTCGCCTGCGCAAAAATCTTTGGATCCGCACCACCATCCATCAGAGAGAGCCATATTTTCCCGTGCATTTTGGCTGCATACTGCTTCTCTACTTCTACCAGCTTATTAAAACCTCTTGCCGCTCCCCGAATCTTGGCAACCGTATAATATACCCCATCCTCATTGCAGGTAATGATCGGCTTCAGTTTCAGAACTTTTCCGACAATTGCAACCGAAGGCGTGATCCTGCCTCCCCTTGCCAGATAATCCAGTGTATCCATATAAAAGCAAAGCTTTGTATCGTGGATTTTTTGCTGCAGTCCGCTTACCACCTCATCAAAGGACATACCTTCCTCCAGCTTTCTGGCTGCCCAGATTGCAAGGATTCCCCCTCCAATGGAGATATTTTTCGTATCAAATGCAAAGGTCTTAAGATCCGTTACCTCCTCCAGTGCCAGCCGCACCGAATTAAAGGTTCCTGACATGGCACCTGAAATGGTAATTCCGATTACATTTTCATAGCCCTGTTCACGGATCCCGTCTACCAGATCCAGAACATCCTGAATATTTGCCATGGAAGTAGAAGGGATTTCTGCCGGAAAACGCTCATATACCATCTGCGGCTTAATATCTTCCCCGTCCATATACATTTTCTCAGGATAGATTACTTTGAGAGATAGCTGCTTCATATCATATTTCTGAATGAGCTGTTTGCTGACATCACAACCGGAATCTACAATAATTGCTGTTTTTGAAGGATTCATTTTCGACCTTTCTGAAATGTAGTTATTAATACCACTTTATGTAGTATAAATTTTCCAGACATGAAAGTCAATCTGTTCTGTGCTATGATTGTTTTGGAGAATTCCACAAAAATACGGGTTCTATATATTATATAAAAATAGAAGGGTAACGGAACATGAATGTAGAAAAAACAAAGAAATATGACGGATATAATTTATCCCTTGCGCTTGTCGATGCGATTCCTGTCATTTTTTTCCTGATCAGCGGCTTATTGCTTTTTCGAATCTTTCCAAGTAAGTGGTTTATGCTTGGAATATCTCTGTCGGCACTTGCTGGTTCCGGTAAAGTTCTATGGAAAATATTACTGATCAGAAAGATGGACTTTTTCTGGCTTAACAGACAGTTCCGTTTCCTGATGCCTGCAGGGTTTGGTTTCCTGCTGATTTCCATACTGCTCAATATCCATGTAATCAACTGGAATGGTATCGGGCGCGCCGTTATTTCTTTTCCTTCTCTTCTATTCTTTGTTGCAGGCATCATCGGCATGATAGCTATGACTCTTTTTATCAGGAAACTGGATGACAGCCTCAGGTCCAACTGGATTGAACAGCTGACCAATATGGCCGCACAGCTGATGTTTTTGCTTGGTATTGCTTTTATCGTATTCTGATCCGTAAATCTTTTATTCCATTTTGTTCAGATGATAAAGCGGAATCCCCGGAATCAGAATCGGTGTCTTCTGTACATATTCCTGATAATTTTTCTGCTTCCCATAATGCTCATTTTGCCGCTTTTCAAGGCGTTTTGCTCCGCTGAACATGATCATAACGATACATACATATCCAAGTAAAGCCATACACCATTCTCCCGCGCCCTGCAGTACGCTGAAACCACTCACAAACAAGCCGCTCCAGAAGAGAATTTCTCCGAAGTAATTCGGGCAGCGCACCATCCGGTATAATCCCTGCATTGCGACCATATCCGGGTTCCTCTTTTTCTGATCACTCTTTTGTTTATCCGCCAATGATTCCAGTACGATTGCAACCGCACAGATCAGTATTCCTGCCCAGGCAGCCGCATCATTTATGCCGCCTTTTGCATGGTACATCCTGTAAAAGACCGGACTGCACTGCACCACGTACAAAACGCTTACACCGATCCAGATCAGTATTTTGACGCCTACAGGCATTTTGCTTTCTCCTGCTGTCACTTCCTGCAGCGTTTTGCGATATTCCGCGGCCTTCCATTCTCTGTATATCAAAAATCCGGCCAACCGAATCCCATACAGAATCATCAGTCCGCACAACAGTATACTGACCACACTTCTTTCTGTCGGAAACATCAATATAAGCGCCGTACCGATTCCGGCAATGGCAAGCCCGTATCCGACTGACATAAAATATACGTATCTGTAAAAGCCCGCTATGCATAAAACCGCAGCAACCAGGCCAAGAATCAAAAGATTATTC
>JAGOGF010000025.1 GCA_017996845.1 Butyrivibrio sp. | reverse complement strand
TTATATAGGGAAACGGAATACTTTTCTGAGTATTATAGGAGGGACAGCCTGTTATATGTTACTTTGCCATAGCTGAAAATGATTTACATAAAATATGCTTTCGCTTTTCAAAAAGAATAAATAATTGTATAATAGGGATTAACTTTTTGAAAAAAAGAACCGATTAATATAATACAGGAACATGGAAGTTACCTGTCGTATAGGAAACCGAAGGGAGGCGAATATTTTATGCAAATTGATAATGTTGTTGGTTATTCCAGTTTTATGCAGCATTATAGTTCATATAATATATCGCCTGTTGATAATAAAATACCTGCTTCTTCGGAAAATGTTTCTGACAATCAGATACAGAAGATGCAGGAAAATACATCTCCGGCAGTTGCAGGTGAGCCTTCGCAGTTTCAGCAGGCGCCGCGCAGAGACGCTTCACTTGAAGATATTCAGACATCTTTTGGCAATAGCAGTGAGAGTTCGTATAATGGATTTTCAGGAAACAGTATTGTTACCCAGGATATGAAAAAAGCCATTTCAGATATGCAGAAGGATCAGGTACTTCAGGAATACCAGTATTTTGTTGGCGGTTCCAGAAACAGTGGATCTCGTGTTATGACGCAGGATGAAGATGGTGTGGTTGTTAAGCTTGGATAAAAAAGCAATATTTGTTTTATCTTGTATTTGAATAGAAAAGGTTATGGCAGAGAGGAATTTTTCCTCTCTTTTTTTTTCGAGACACTTAGACAGAAACAGATAAATTAAACATTCCCTGCACTTTATTTCAATAAAAATGAAAAGTGCTATGATATAGGTGAAGGGTCAGGATAATCAGCAAAAAATGTATAGGAGGGGAGCAGGGCAATGACACAGCAGGAATATGGGGAAGCAGTTTCATATTGGACGGAACAGGAAAAAGACAGCAAGAAAATGGAAGTTACAATGCTTAAAAATGAGATAGAAAAATATATTTTGTCAGAAAATACCTGTGCACTTGCGACCGGATGTGAGGATTATGTCAGATGTACACCAATTGAATATACCTATCATGAAAACGCTTTCTGGTTATTTTCTGAAGGCGGAATGAAATTTCGGGCTTTGCAGGAAAATAACAGGGCATCACTTGCAATATATGACAAATATGCTGGATTTGGTGAACTGCGCGGATTGCAGGTAAATGGGACACTTGAGATCATAGAGCCATTTTCGCAGGAATACATACGTGCAGCTGAATTTAGAAAGATTCCGATCACGGTATTGCAGAAGATGAAAACGCCCATGCATTTACTCAAAGTAGATCCGGTACAGATGGATTTTTTAAATTCGGCATTTTGCGACATGGGATATGACAGCAGGCAGCATCTGGATCTGATTTCCTTGGCTTAAACAACCGTACATGAATATAGCCATGTATAAATGGATAAATAAGGCAACTGGCATTTCATGCAGATGTATGGTATATTTTCTGATAACGGTTTTGCAGTGCAGATGCAGCTTACCGAGCAGATTTTGACGGGAGAATTATATTTATGAAACATTTTCTTTATCCGGATGCATATATGGATTCGGCATATGATATTCCATATCAGAAGATGTATGATATGGGATACCGTGGAATCATATACGACATTGACAATACACTCGTTCCGCATGGTGCACCTGCAGATGAACGTGCAGTCAGACTGTTTGCAGAACTTGAAAAGATTGGTTTTTGCACGGTACTGCTTTCTAATAATAAGGAGCTCCGGGTAAAGTCCTTTCAGGAACAGGTGGGTTTCGCACAATATATTTTTAAAGCAGGAAAACCTGCCAGAAGAAGCTATCTGAAGGCAATGGAAATGATGCATACGACGGCAAAAAACACTTTTTTTGTCGGAGATCAGATTTTTACAGATGTTTTGGGAGCAAAAAGATCGGAAATTCCTGCATATCTTGTGAAACAGATTGATAAAAAGGAAGAAATCCAGATTATTTTAAAAAGAAGACTTGAGTGGATCGTACTCTTTTTTTACAGAAAATATTGTAAAAAGCATGGACAGAAATGGCCAAATCTGCAGGAGGCAAAGCATGCACAATGAGACAGATGCAAATACGAAAACCTGTGGATTAATCGGTCATCCGCTCGGACATACACTTTCACCTCAGATCCATAATATGCTGGCCGAAATGACTGGAATCAATATGGTGTATGTACCATTTGATGTGCAGCCGGAAGATCTTGCAAATGCATTACCAGGGGCGATGTCGCTTGGACTTCTGGGGATGAATGTAACGATTCCGTATAAGAACAGGATCATGGAGGGGTTGCAGTCTGTTGACCCTCTGGCAGAAAGAATCGGAGCGGTCAATACGCTGGTGCGTGAAAAGAACGGAAAAGGCTTTCGCGGATATAATACGGATATGACAGGGTTATACCGGTCTTTGCAGCAGGAAAACGTTGCGATTGATGGTGAATCTGTTATTATCCTTGGTGCAGGCGGAGTGGCACGAGCAGTTGCATATTTGTGTGCAGTAAAGGGTGCCAGAGAAATTTATCTGCTTAACAGAACAAGAGAAAAGGCGGACAGAATAGCGGAAGAAATCAATTCAGGGGAAAAAAGAAACTGTGTAATATCCATGCAGCTGTCAGATTACAGGAGTATTCCGGAAATTTCCGGGAAATATCTGTGCATTCAGTGTACTTCGATTGGGATGTACCCAAATGAGAACACTGCGGTGATTGAGGATACAGCTTTTTTTACGATGATTCATACCGGAGTTGATTTGGTATACAGACCGCTTGAAACAAAATTTTTAAAACTTGCAGCGCAGCATGGGGCAAAGTGTGTAAGTGGTCTTAAAATGCTTTTATATCAGGCAGTTGATGCATTTGAACTTTGGAACCGGATAAAGATTACGCAGGAGCAGGCAGATACGGTTTACAGAGAACTGATCAATATAATTTCTGCAAATGGTAATTTCATTTTGATCGGATTTATGGGAAGCGGGAAATCAACGGTATCCCGGATACTGGCAGAAAAACTTGGATATACCTGTATAGATATGGATGCCAATATTGAACAGCAGGCTAAAATGCCTGTTCGGGACATCTTTGCCAACAGGGGTGAAGAGGCATTTCGACAGATGGAAACAGAAAGCCTGCATAAATTTGCAGAATACAGAGATCATATTGTGCTTTCTGCAGGAGGAGGACTCCCGCTTAGAGAAGAGAACCGTATGTTGATGCACAGAATAGGAACGGTTGTTTTTCTGCGTACGGAGCCGCTGACTGTATATGAGAGACTGAAAGGCGATCATACCAGACCGCTTCTGCAGGGAGAAAACGTATTGCAAAAAATTGAAAATCTGGAAAAAGAGCGGGAAAATTATTATCAGATGGCAGCTGATTTTGTAATTACGACAGATCAAAAAACACCGCAGGAAGTTGCGGATGAAATAATCAGGCACGCAGGTATCGTATAAGGAGAAAAAATGAAAATTCTGGTGATTAATGGTCCGAATCTGAATTTTCTGGGCATCCGGGAAAAAAATGTCTATGGATCGAATGATTATGAAACACTTGTAAAAATGATTGAAAGCAAAGCAGAAAAAGAAGGAGCTGAAGTTGAAGTTTGGCAGTCCAATCATGAGGGTGCCATCATCGATAAGATTCAGGAATCATATTACAATCATACGGATGCAATCATCATAAATCCTGGTGCGTATACACATTACAGTTACGCGATTCATGACGCATTAAAAAGTGTGGAACAGATCCGCAAGGTTGAGATTCATATATCTGATATTACGTCAAGAGAGGAATTCCGGAAAGTTTCAGTAACAGCACCGGCTTGTGACCGGCAGATATATGGGCATGGACTGGAAGGATATCTGGAAGCAATTGATTGGGTTTTGCAAAATAGTTGAAAAACAGATAAAAAAACAGTTGTAAAAATGCGTAGCATAGGATAAACTATGTTAGGTTGTTTGATTGTTTATGCTTTTTTAGGAGGATTTTTATATGGTTTCAGCCAGTGATTTTAGAAATGGTGTTACAATTGAAGTAGAAGGAAATGTATATCAGATTATTGAGTTCCAGCATGTTAAGCCTGGTAAAGGTGCAGCATTTGTAAGAACCAAGTTGAAGAATATAATCAATGGTGGTGTTACGGAGAGAACTTTCAGACCTACTGAGAAATTCCCGCAGGCTCGTATTGAAAGAAAAGATATGCAGTATCTGTACAGTGATGGAGAGCTTTTTAACTTCATGGATACAGAGTCTTATGAACAGATTGCAATTAATAGAGAAGTTGTAGGTGAGTCTCTTAAGTTCGTTAAGGAAGAGGAAATGGTTAAGATCAATTCCTATAATGGCGGTGTGTTTGCAATTGAAGCTCCGCTGTTTGTTGAACTTGTTATTACAGAGACAGAACCTGGATTCAAAGGTGATACAGCAACCGGCGCATCCAAGCCTGCAACAGTTGAAACGGGAGCACAGGTTTCCGTTCCGCTATTTGTTAATCAGGGCGATAAGATCAAAATTGATACAAGAACGGGCGAGTATCTTGGCCGTGTTTAATTGTTTTGATTAATAATCTGTAAAATATCTTTTTTAATCTAAAATCTGTAAGACGATAGAAAAGTTTAATGACTTTTTTATCGTCTTTTTGCGTGCAATCGCACATTCTAATACCAATTCGGTAGAAAATTCAAAAGTATCAGAAGATACAAAAGGGAGAATATATGACATTTATGGAATTCAGCAATCAGATAGTTGAAAATTTATTGGCCTATGCGGGAGAAGATAATCAGATCAGCATTCGGGAAATTACAAAAAATAATGGTATTGTTTTGCATGGACTCCTGTGGGAGAGAGAGAAAAACAATTGTTCTCCGACAATATATCTGGAAGGATTTTATCAAAAATATCAAAATGGCATGGAAATGACAAATATCATGATGGAGCTGATTCATGCGTTTGAGGAATACACACCGGACCATATGATCGATATGAGTTTTTTCACAGAATATACATATGCAAAGAATAAAATATTATTCAAACTGATCAATTATGAAAGAAACAGGACGATGCTTGCAGATATGCCGCACATCAGATATCAGGATCTGGCAATTGTTTTTTATTGCAGAGTGCAGGAAGTGGATGGCGGTATGATTATGATTCACAACGGTCATATGAAAATGTGGCAGGCAACGGAACAGGATTTGTATGATCATGCGGTTGTAAATACACCAAAGCTATGTCCAATAAGTATTTCCAATCTCAGAAGTACAGTTGAGGAAATGATGGGGGAAGAACAGGCAGGTGATTCGAAAGGAACCGATACGGAGGACGAAATGCAGGTTCTGACCAATCAGTCAAAATTATTTGGTGCGGTCAGTATTCTGTATCCGGATGTTTTACAAAATATCGCAGAACGGCTTCATAGAAATCTGTATGTTCTTCCATCATCTGTTCACGAAGTGATATTACTTCCTGAGAGAGAAGGAGAAAAAGGAACAGAAGAATCTCTGGCAGAAATTGTGAAAGATGTAAACAGTACAGTTGTGGATACCGAAGATATTCTTGCAGACTCGGTATATTATTACGACAGAGCAAGGAAATCGCTCTCAGTCTGTATCTGATTAAGAGATTATTAAGAAAAAAGCATGGACAAGGCTGTCCCCCTATGGTATTATAATCGGGTATGTAATAAATCTGTAACATTTACAGATTTCATGCACCCGTAGTCTAATGGATAGAACGGAGGCCTCCGACGCCTTTGATGCAGGTTCGATTCCTGTCGGGTGCATTATTTTTTTATGCAGGCGGGCAAGGAACTGATGAAACAGACCGCTCAGGTCATGAAGTAGAGGTGCGATTATTTATGAAACGAAAGAAAAGAAGAAATTCTCATGCTCCATTCAGAAAAAAAGAGATCAGAATATGGGAGTTGATCGTTGATAATAAAAAGAAAGTAATGCCTGTTATCCTGATTGTATGTGTTCTGATCACTGTTGCAATCGCTATTCATGCAGGAAAAAATGCACCGGCTGAAAAAAAAGCATCCCTGGCTGCTTCTGTTAATGCATCCGGAGAGTATGTTGTACCAGATGCTGCACTTGAATTGAATGCATATCCGGCAGTGAATGAATTAATTGCGGCATATTACAAGGCTTTTGCAAGCGGAGATATTGATACAATCGATTCAATTTCAGAGGGAATGTCACAGACAAGAGAACTGCGGATTAAGGAAAGTGCTAAATTCATTGATTCCATTCCAAAACTGGATGTATACACCAAACCTGGTCCACTGGAAGGCAGTTATATTGTTTATGTATATGAAGAAATCAAGTTTAAAGATTATGATACAGCAGTTCCGGGCATGGAGTCCATGTATGTATGTACCAAGAAAGATGGGACCTGTTATATCAATTTTGCAGATGACGAAGCAATTTCTGAATATATAAAGGAAATTTCATTGCAGGACGATGTAGTAGATCTGAATAACAAGGTTGCTACCAAATATAATGAGATGATTGCAGGGGATACGGCGCTTGCGGATTTTCTGACAAAATTTACAAGTGATCTGAATGAGGCGGTTGGTGAAGCGCTTGCATCTGATGCATCTTCATCTGCTTCTTCAGGAGCAGATGCTTCATCTGCAGCGAGTGCAGACAGTTCAACATCAGCAATAGCTTCATCTGCAGGGACAGCTGCTTCAACGGTGCCTGTTGCTGCTGAAAAGGTAACAATTGAGGCTACGGACGTTGTGAATATCAGAAGTTCAGACAGTGAGACTGCAGACGTACTTGGAAAGACTGAGGTCGGTGAAAAGTATACACAGTTGGAAAGCCTTGCAAACGGTTGGAGTAAGATCAGTTATCAGAATGGTGAAGCATATGTAAAGACGCAGTATTTCAAAACTGCATCTTCCGATAATTCCGCACAGGCTTCCAGCAAAGCGCAGACAGCCGCTACGGATAAGAAAGATGCGGATTCTTCCGGACAGACAATCAAGAGTAATGGAACAAAGCATGTAAAGGAAACGGTTAGAATTCGTAAGTCTGCAAGTACAGATTCCAAAGTAGTTGCAACTGCGTATAAGGGTGATAGTATTGAAGTGGTGAATCTACAGGCGGATGGCTGGTCAAAGGTAAAATATAATGGCACTTCAGGATATGTAAAGACAGAATATCTGGAAGAATGAGCTTGAGAAAATCAGGAGGCAGCATATGTTTGGAAAAACGAGAGTAGCAATTATGGGTACCGGTGATATTGCCGGTATAATGGCTAAAACGCTTAGAAAAACACATGGCGTAGTTTGTTATGCAGTTGGCTCCAGAACACAGGTAAAAGCTGAGGCTTTTGCAAAAGAACATGGGATCAAGAAAGCTTACGGATCATATCTGGAACTGGTGTGTGATCCCCGGGTGGATCTGGTTTATATTGCAACGCCGCACTCGGAACACTTTGCAAATGTGAAACTTGCAATTGATCATGGAAAAGCAGTGTTATGTGAAAAAGCCTTTATGCTGAATGAAAAGCAGGCAAAGCAGATTTTTCAGTTTGCAGAAGAAAAAAAGATTTTTGTATCTGAGGCAATGTGGACCAGATTTTTACCTTTTAATGAAACAATCAGGCAGACGATTTCAGGAGGTATGATTGGAGAACCAACTATGCTGACCGCAAACCTTGGTTATAATATTGCATGGAAACAGAGAATTATGGAGCCTTCCCTCGGGGGAGGAGCACTGCTTGATATTGGTATTTATCCGCTGAATTTCGCTTCTATGGTATTTGGCGATGATGTGACGGATATTTCATCTATCTGTACCTATAACCAAAACGGGTTGGATGAACAGGACAGCATTACGCTTCGATATCGAAACGGGCGTATGGCGGTGTTGAACTGTACCACGCGGGCAACTTCGGATAGATTCGGTATCATATATGGAACCAAAGGATATATGGTAGTCGAGAATATAAATAATTATGAAGCATTGACGATATATGAAAATTCCGGAAAAAAAATCGGGCATTATAAAAGGAAACGGCAGATCAGCGGGTATGAATATGAGGTACTTGCATGTATCAGAGCAATTAAGAAGGGATTTCTGGAGTGCCCGGAAATGCCGCATGCAGAATCTCTTAAAATGTTGAATATGATGGATTTTATCCGAAATCAGTTAGGTATAAAATATCCCTGTGAGATACCGGTTATGATGCAGGAGCAGCCTGGAGAAAAAGTAAAATCTGAAAATGCTGTTCCCAATGTTATGACGTTTGATGGGAACGCTGCTTCACAGGCGGAAATATCTCCATCCCGGGACACAACGATTCCGGAACCGGTCAATGCGAGCAGAGATGTTTTTGCACAGATCGAGCAAAGTGATGTGCTTTTGAATGATTCTACTGGTACAGGTATACAGCAATAATAAGCTGTATACCTGTATCCTTGTGCATTGTGCTGAAAAATCCATACAAAAACTTTTGCAATTTAGTGCAATAAAGCGACTTGTGCAGAAAAACCTGACAGGATATAATGAAAAACGGACAAGGGTGTCTGCACAATGGGGCGTAGAGACCATTTTATTTTTACGCCTTTTTTTGTACCTCCGTTCTGGGAAGTGGCAGGATGAAAGCGTGGAAAAAGGGCCTCCCCTTGAGCCAGGTAAGAATCCGGAACAGAATATCCACTTGAACCGGAATTTTGGCATAGCCAAGGAGGAAGAAAGAAATGTCATATGTTGATGAGGTCTACAGTTATGTTGTGGAAAAGAATCCTGCACAGCCTGAATTTCATCAGGCAGTAAAAGAAGTGCTGGAATCGCTTCGTGTCGTGATCGAGGCAAATGAGGAAGAGTATCGTAAGAGTGCTTTCCTTGAAAGACTTGTGACACCGGAAAGACAGATTCTTTTCAGAGTTCCATGGGTAGATGATGAGGGCCAGGTACAGGTAAACAATGGTTTTCGTGTACAGTTCAACTCTGCAATCGGACCATATAAGGGAGGACTTCGTTTTCATCCCTCTGTTAATCTTGGGATTATCAAATTTCTTGGGTTTGAACAGGTTTTTAAAAATTCACTGACAGGTCTTCCGATCGGTGGTGGAAAAGGTGGTTCGGACTTTGATCCGAAGGGTAAATCAGACCGCGAAGTGATGGCATTTTGCCAGAGCTTTATGACAGAGTTATATCGTCATATTGGTGCAGATACCGATGTCCCGGCAGGAGATATTGGCGTTGGTGGTCGTGAGATCGGATTTTTGTATGGCCAGTATAAGAGAATCAGAGATGTATATGAAGGTGTTTTGACAGGAAAAGGGCTTACGTATGGAGGATCACTTGCACGTACAGAAGCTACAGGTTACGGACTGTTGTATCTGACACATGAAATGCTGAAGTGTAATGGAATTGATATCAGTGGAAAAACGATTGCTGTTTCCGGTTCAGGAAATGTTGCTATCTATGCGATCCAAAAAGCACAGGAGATGGGTGCAAAAGTTGTTTCCTGCTGTGATTCAACAGGATGGATTTATGATGCAGAAGGAATTGATGTTGCACTTCTGAAGGATGTAAAGGAAGTCAGGAGAGCACGTCTGACAGAATATGCTGCAAAGCGTCCAACGGCAAAGTATCATGCCGGTAAAGGTGTATGGACGGTTAAATGTGATATTGCGCTTCCATGTGCAACACAGAATGAAATTGATATAGATGACGCAAAGACGCTTGTTTCCAATGGATGTATTGCAGTATGCGAAGGTGCAAATATGCCTACCACACTGGAAGCAACAAAATATTTTCAGGAGAACAAGGTTCTGTTTGTCTGCGGGAAAGCTGCCAATGCGGGTGGTGTAGCAACATCTGCACTGGAGATGAGTCAGAACAGTGAGAGACTGAGATGGACATTTGAAAAGGTTGATACAAAACTGCAGGCAATTATGATCAATATTTTTCATAATCTGGATGATGCGGCAAATAAATATGGTATGCCGGGTGATTATGTAGCAGGCGCCAATATAGCAGGCTTTTTAAAGGTTGCAGATGCAATGAAGGCACAGGGTATTGTCTGATCCGATCTGAAATAAGACTTTGCATGTGGTGCTATGCGGTATATATGAGAATTATGACTCTGTCATAATGATACAATCAGAAACGGATATATGGTTTTTTCAGCCATATATCCGTTTTGATTTTATGTACAGACCGGTAATTTTTTTAAGTGCATTTGTTTTGCTGCTCATTTCAAAGCGGCAGACAGATTCATTCTCTTTGAACCAAGACGGAGATATCAGTAAAAATTATTCTTTTGTTGCTTCTTTGAGAACCTGGATAATTTCATCTTTTGTTGATAAGGACATTACTTTATTGGTAAGGGTATCGGCTTCCGCTTTCGTCCATTTTGAGATTGTGCAGCGCGCAGCCAGAACCAGTACCGGATTAACACTGTATTCTGTCAGACCAAAGGAAATCAGAAGCGGAATCAGGAGCGGATCAGCAGCAGCTTCTCCGCACATGCCAACTGGAATACCGGCAGCGCTGGCACATGAAATAATGTGCCTGATTGAACGAAGAACAGATGGCTGAAATGCGGAGTAGAGGTAGGCAACATCTGCGTTACCACGATCCACACTCATCGTGTATTGTGTCAGATCATTTGTTCCAATTGAGAAGAAATCAGCTTCTTTTGCAAGCAGATCTGCGATCAGGGAAGCAGAAGCGGTTTCAATCATACAGCCGATTTCAATGTTGGAATCATAAGCAATCCCTTTTGCATCAAAATCAAGTTTAATCGTGTCAATGAGTTTTTTTACGCTGCGTATTTCATCCACACAGGTAACAAGAGGCAGCATGATTTTTACTTTTCCGAAGGCACTTGCACGTATGATTGCACGAAGCTGGAGCATATAGATATCCGGATTTCCCAGACAGTAGCGGACTGCGCGGTATCCCAGAAACGGATTATCTTCTTTTGACATATGAAGATATGGAATGTCTTTATCGCCGCCAATATCAAGGGTACGAATGATAACAGTTTTGTTCTGCATAAGCGTAACAGCTTCTTTATAGGCTTCAAACTGTTCCTCTTCTGAAGGAAGATGATTATTGCCCATAAAAAGAAATTCTGAACGAAACAGGCCGATGCCTTCTCCGTCACACTCAATTGCTTTTTTGGCATCTTTGGGTGTTCCGATATTACAGAAAAGTTCACAGATTTTCCCATCTGCGGTCTTGGTTGGTTTGCCGATGAAATGTTTCAGCTCTTCCTGTCTGCGGATATAATCTTCCCGTTTCCGGATATACAGGGACAGAATATCACCATCCGGATTGATGTGTATATCCCCCTCTGTACCATCGACAATTGCAGTATCTTTATCTTTAACAAGAGCGGTAATACCTGGAACACTCAAAACGGCAGGAATTTCAAGCGCACGTGCCAGAATCGCAGAATGAGAGGTTGTTCCGCCAATTTCGGTAATAATACCTGCAACATTTTCTTTTATAATCTGCGAAGTCATGGAGGGAGTCAGATCTTTTGCAACCAGAATGGTACCTGGAGCTACCTTTCTGATATCAATATCATGAATGCCCAGCAGAATTTTCAAAAGGCTTACCTTGATATCACTGATATCAGAAGCTCTTTGACGCATCATATCATCATCCATTTTGGAAAACATACCAATAAACATATCACAGACCGCTTCCACAGAAGCTTCTGCACATTGGCCGGAAACAATCATTTTTTCCATTTCTCCGGACATGGTCGGGTCAGAGATCATGACCAGATGTCCTTCCAGAATCTCAGCTTCCTTTGATCCGATTCGCCCACGAATATCATTTGCCATTGCAGAAGTTGTTTCTGTAAATTTTGCAACTGCGTCCTGAAAACGTTTCTTTTCGGCATCAATATCTGTTATTTTAACGGCATTGTATTTTAGTTCATGTTCGACAATCAGACAGATACTGCCAATACCAATTCCACGGGATGCTGCAATGCCCTGATACATAATATACCTACCTTCCTGCAGCATTTATGCTGCAATGCATAATCTTTGTGTAAAAATGGAAAAAGGCTGCGAAGATAATGTTCGCAGTCATTCCCGAAATGTTCCTATATTGCGTATTGAAATAATCAGTCGCCAAGCCCGCTTTCAATCAATTTGACAGCTGCGTCCAATGCATCATTTTCATCGGGGCCATCACATTGAATTTCAATTTCAGCACCGCATTTGATACAGGCGCTCATTAATATCATAACACTTTTTGCATCATAGGTGTTGCCATTGAAAATGACTTTTACAGAGCTTGTAAAGGGCGTGACAGTCTGACTCATGATACTGGCCGGACGCATGTGCATGCCCTGTTCATTTGTTACTTTAATGATTCTTGATACCATATTTGTATCCTCCATATAGCTGTATGCTGTTTGCGTTATCAGGTTAATGAAAAAAGCATTCAAATTGCTTTTTTAAGTACATCGGATGACTTTGACGTCATCCGATGCAGTAGAAATAAATTTACATATCTGCAATATTCTTTTTCAAAGCGCCGAGCATAAAGCAGGTAACCGCAGAACCAACCAGCCATGCGACGATGTACATGAGCGGATTCCCGACGGTTGCAAATACGAAAATACCACCATGAGGAGCCATCAGTGTACATTTAAAGAGTGCAGAGAGAAATCCGGCTACGCCTGCGCCAACAAGTGTGCAGGGAATGACATGAAGCGGATCTGCTGCTGCAAACGGGATAGCACCTTCAGTAATAAAGGAGCATGCCATAACAATGTTGGTAACAACGGTACTGCGTTCCGCTTCTGTAAATTTCTGCGGGAAGAATTTGCAGGCAAGTGCAATACCAAGCGGAGGAACCATACCGCCGGCCATGATGGAAGCCATTGCAATATAGCAGGCCTGAACGGCAGGATCAGAATTGGATGCACCGGCACTGACCATGGAAGCTGCCTGAGCAAGTGCGCCGGTACCGAATACATAGGCTGCTTTGTTGATAGGGCCACCCATATCAATTGCCATCATAGCACCCAGAATCAGTCCCATAAGAGCCAGCATTCCTGCATTGGAGAGAGCAGTAAGCATAGCGCTTAAACCTGTATTTACAAGGCCGATCAGCGGATTCAGAACAAAGCACATTACAACGCCTACGATAAAAATTCCGCAAACAGGATAAATCAGCATGGGCTTAATTCCATCGAGGGATTTCGGCATACCGGAGCAAAGTTTCTGAAGCAGGAGAACAACGTAGCCGGCAAGGAAACCTGCTGCAATACCACCAAGGAATCCGGAGACGGTATTTCCGGAACCAGGGTTTGCAAAACCAAAGTTTGCAATAAATCTGGAAAAGCCTCCAAGTGAGGAAGGCAGGCCACTCCAGGAACCGGTTGCATTGACAGAACCGCCCCAAACGGAAAAGTTGGTGACAAGTGCATTTCCATTTGCAGCAAGAAGGCCACCTGCAAAACCGACGGCAAGACCTGGACGGTCAGCAATGGAGTATGCGATATAACCGGCCAGAACAGGAACCATCAGTCCCATAACGGTACCACCGACATTTTTCAGGAAAGAGGCAAGCGGCGTACAGTTTCCGAAGTTACTGCCACCGGTTGCACCATATCCATACAGTGTATCAACAAGAAAGGCGAGTGCAACCAGAATACCGCCGCCTACAACAAAGGGAAGCATGTGTGATACACCACTCATCAGATGTCTGTAGATCGTATGGCCGGCACCGGACTTTTCGTTATTGGAATCAGCGGAACGTCCGCCTGCATGGTGATATACGGATACCTCCCCACTGGTGGCTTTCCTGATCAGTTCAGCGGAGTTATGTATGGCATTTGCAGTAGAAGTATTGATGACTTTTTTTCCATCAAAACGAGCCATATCGACTTTTGCATCGCAGGCAAGGATAATACAATCTGCTTCTGCAATTTCTTCTGCAGTCAGGACATTTTTCGCACCGCCGGAACCGTCCGTTTCAACTTTGATGGAAAGACCCTCTTCTGCGGCAGCTTTTTCAAGCCCTTCGGCGGCCATAAAGGTATGTGCAATACCGGTAGGGCATGCGGTCACACCAAGGAGCGCATAATTATTCTTCTTTTTTGATGCAGCTTCTTTTGCCTTGACTTCTGCATCTTTTTCTGATTCCTTCTGGTCTATGACAGAAAGGAATTCAGCAGGAGAGGAAGCGTTGATCAGTTTTTGTGCAAAATCCTGATCCATCAGCATGGCCATCAATTTGGACAAAACCTCAAGATGTGTGTCTGCAGCACCCTCAGGGGCGGCAATCATAAACAGAAGTTTGGTCGGCATGCCATCCATGGAATGAAAATCAACACCGGAAGGACATGTAACAGCAACAAGACCGGCTTTTTTGGCTGCCCCGGATTTGCCATGTGGAACAGCAATCCCCATTCCGATTGCTGTTGATCCCTTTGCTTCTCTTGCAAGAATTGTTTCCTTGAAAGCGATAGGATCATTCAGGTTCCCGACAGACTGATGCAAAGCAATCAGTTCGTCAATGGCCTGATTTTGATCGGATAAAGAAATACCGATCCGTACCCCGTTGGAGCTTAGAAATTCTGAAATTCTCATACGATTCTCCGTTTCCGCGATTTAACGCTTGTTAATAACTCCCCATTATAATGTCCGGTACAGTTCCCGAATAGTTTCAGCGGTGGCCAGTCCGTCTGAAAAAGCTGTGGCACTTCCGGCAGCAGTTCCCATCTTCAATGCAACATGATAATCTTTGCTTTGCAGGTAACCGGCTACAAAACCGGCTACCATGGAATCACCTGCACCGACTGAATTTTTTACGATTCCTTTTGGTACACCGATTCTGATGTGTTCACCGTTTTCTGTAATCAGCATTGCGCCATCTTTTGCCATGGAAACAAGTACATTTCGTGCTCCCGACTGTTGAAGTTTTCTTGCATAGAAATCAATTTCTTCATCTGTCGTAAGTACTTTTCCAAACATTTCACCGAGTTCGTGATTGTTCGGTTTTATTAAAAATGGATGATATTTCAGGACGTTTTTAAGAAGATCCTTTGTTGCATCCACAACAACCAGAACATTTTTTCCGGCAAGTTCTGAAAGAATGTGTTCATATACATTATCAGGAAGTGAATTAGGTATACTCCCGGCAAGAATCAGAATATCTCCATCGGCAAGAAGGGTGAGTTTCTGAAAAAGAGCTTCCTGCGACTCTCTGCTGATCATAGGACCCTGTGCATTGATTTCGGTTTCCTTTGCCGCCTTTATTTTGACATTAATGCGTGAGATGCCTTCCTCCAGAACAATAAAATCAGTATGTATGCCAAGTGCCTGTACGCCTGCTTCAATTGCACGCCCTGTAAAGCCTGCAATAAAACCAAGTGCGGTATTATCATATCCAAGCTGCTTCAAAACCGTTGAAACGTTGATACCTTTACCGCCATAGTAGAATTCCTCACTTGTAGAGCGGTTTGTCATCCCCGGAATCAGATCTTCATCCATGTGGACAACGTAATCAAGAGCAGGGTTAAAAGTAACCGTATAAATCATTTTTACCTCCATACCGCAAATGCGGTTTCTTACTGCAAATCAGCGATATTTTTATTGCAGATCATTCCAATGTTTTGATAACAGTCTGATCCATATATGTTTTATCGGGTGATACATCGGTAATGATGCAGCAGGCTGAAATTTCAGCAAAAGTAACGGAACTGACCTGACCGAATTTACTGTGATCGGCAAGGATGTAGGTCATATAGGAGTGTCTGATCGCTTCCGCTTTTACCAGCGCTTCATCCACATCCGGCGTAGTATAGCCTGCGGGAACAGAAATCCCATTTGTTCCCATAAAAGCTTTTGTGAAATGATATTTTCGGATTCCGTCGATACAGTCTGGTCCGATAATAGCTTCTGTGGCAGATTTTACACGTCCTCCGATGATCATGGTATCAAGATTTTTTTCAATCAGTTTTTTTGCATGGACAATTCCGTTTGTAATATATTTCGCTTTCTGATTGCTCAGATAGCTGATCAGTTTCAGGGTGGTCGTACCCGAATCAATATAGACAAAATCATTGTCCTGTATGAGAGAAGCAGCATATTTGCTGATCAGATCTTTTTCTCTTACGTTCCGAAGAACTTTGGCTGAAACTTCATCTTCTGTTGTATTAACATCCACTGCATTCAGTGCAGTAGCCCCGCCAAAAACCTTGCAAATCCGGTTTTCCAGATCAAGAGCAGTAAGGTCACGTCTGATTGTAGCGGCCGAAGTATCCAGAGCCTCCACCAGTTCGGTTACAGTGACAGCTCTTTTTTCATTTACAATTTCTGTTATTTTTTCACGTCGTTCCTCTGTAAGCATAATGGCAATACCTTTCTGTAAACGAATCTGTACTTTTTGTATCATTCCAATACTATGGTAGCACCATAAAAAATCATAGTCAATCATAAATAATCAAAAATAAGCACCAAAATATAATAATAATCTTTTGTGAAAAGTATATAATCATAAATGATCAGAACAAACTTTTGAGGAATGATTATATGCAATACATTTCGCTTGTTGATATGAAAAGAAATAAATGTAATAATTTTTGGATGGTTATCGTTGAATATGGTTTGATATGAGGGAGAAATCAATCAAAAGATGGATGAAAAAAATCGGATCAGTCATGCAACATTTTCATGTTCTCATCTGTATCTATGATAGAAAAGAAAACAGCACGGAAAAAACAGTAAATTTTTTGCAGAAAAGGAGCGTGTAAATAATGAATAAAACAGCAGTAATATTAATGGGACTGGCAATGTGCGTGGTGATGACGGGATGCCAAAAAAATGAATCTTTGGATAAATTCGCTGTGAATTCTGCGACAGCACAAAGCGGAGTTGTAGCTTCTGCAGAAAGTGATAATTTGGGAGATTCAGATAAAGCTTTCGTCAACAACAGCGGAGAAAGTATGACACAAAATGGAAAGACACTGAAAGTGGTTTATGAGAGTAATCCAACGACAGGATACAGTTGGGAAATCTCCATATCTGATCCAAAAGTGATTAAGTGTGTGTCAGATGTGTATCGGGAAGATAAGAATGCGGGAGGAAACAGTGCAACGGATGAAGTAATCTGCGGACGGGGAGGTTATGAAACATTTGTTTTTGAAGGAATAGGAAAAGGTGCTGCAGTTATAACATTTAACTATGCGCAGCAATGGAAAGGCGGAAATAAAGGGGAGTCCAGAACGGTCAAAGTTGAAACGGATGACCAGGGAAATATCATATCTGTAAAATGAGAAAAACAGATGAAAATATTTTCAGTCGCAAATGATGTTTATCAGATAAATTTCGAAAGCGTGAACCATATGAAAACTGAGCTGACAGCTTATACCTGCAGCTTGAAAGCGGATAAATTCATATTTCAATGGAAGCGGATATGTTTGGAATTGCTTTCTGCTTTGAAAGTGAAAATCAGCAGCAGAACGGAATCGGGCGAAAAAGATTCCGTTGATACAGACAAAATTGCAGAGACGGATGAAAAAAATATCACGCAGGCAGCGTTTTTTTTACAAAAATACGGCAATCAGATTCTGCGTTTTTCATACTCTTATGTTCACAATATGGAGGATGCAGAGGACATTTTGCAGGAAACCATGATACGGCTGGTACAGAAAGCGCCGGAATTCGAGAGCGAAGTGCATGAAAAAGCCTGGTTATTTCAAGTGGCAGGAAATTTGAGCAAGAACCGGATTACCTATAATGCAATCAGAAAAACAGATGAACTGGAAGAAGAACTGGTTGCCGAAAAGAGGGAAGACCTTTCATTTGTCTGGGAGGCAGTGAAAAAATTGCCCATGCATCAGAGGGAAGTCATACATCTTTTTTATTATGAGGGATATTCTACAGCTGAAATAGGAAAAATCCTGAAACAAAAAGAAACAACAGTACGTTCTGAGCTGCACAGAGGCAGAAAGAAGCTGAAGGAAATTCTGAAGGAGGTGTATGATTTTGATGCATAAATATGAGGAGATCATGGATAAAGTCTATATGACAGAAAATATGCAGGAATGTATCCTGAAAAATATCAGAAAGAAGACAGCTTTTTTTCAGGTTAATGCAGCAAAAAAGAGGAAAAAAGAGTGCCTGGCAGTAATATTTTGTTTAAGCGCCGCGGCCTGTATTGCTGTTATCGCACTCTATCAGATAAATCCTGTCAGAATCAGTAATCAGGCATTACAATCACAAACAGCAGGCTATCAGGAAAGTGGCCGGATGCAGGCAATATGGAATGTGACGGAATGCAGTTCCATAAAAGAACTTTCAGAGAAGGTGGGATTTGCAGTCAGTGAGATTGATGCAGAGACTCTGCCATTTGCAGTAAAAGAAGTTTCCTATCTTGCATATCCGGATATGCTTGCCGAAGTTAATTACCGCGGGAGTGGGGAAGAAGATGTGTGTTATCGGGAAGGGATAGGGAACGGGGATATTTCAGGTGATTATAATTCTTATCAGCAGACAGAAACGATAGAAATACAGAATGTTGAAATTGTTCTGAAAGGGGAACAGGGAATATACAGGACTGCAATATGGCAGAAGGAAGGATATGCTTATTCTCTTAGCATTTCGGAAGGTGCAGATGAGCATACCTGGACAAAAATACTGATGTCCGTGCAATGAAATTGTGATACAATTAGACTCAGGTGGAGAGCCACCTGAGTCTAAACGAGTGGAGATTTATCTGTTATTAAAAGAAATTTTTTGAGGGCGGTTGCATGGATATCAGCTATTTATTATGGCTGCAGCAGATCAGGCAGCATCTGGGACCTGTGATGGAGCAGCTGTTTACAGGCATATCAGTAATTCCGGAGTCACCATTTACAATTCTGATTCCCGCATTTCTTTACTGGTGTGTGGATAAAAGAGCAGGACTGTTTCTGATGTTTAATTTCAGCGCCGGCAGAACATTCAATCAGCTTGTGAAGAATACCGTATGCTGTTACAGACCATGGATTCGCGATGCCAGAATTATCCCGGCACAGGATGCATTGCCAGGAGCATCAGGGTATTCCTTTCCCAGCGGGCATATACAGATTACAGCAGCAATTTATGGTGGTCTGGGATGGTTTTATCGCAAAAAACATATCATACTGGCTGTAACCGGATTAATTTTGCCGGTTCTGGTGGCTTTTTCCAGAAATTATCTGGGCGTTCATACGCCGCAGGACGTGATCATGTCTCTTGCAGAAAGTATGCTTGTTTTATGGCTTTCTGTATATTTTTTCAGATGGATGGAGAACAGACAGGATAGAGCAGGCGTGCTGCTCCTTACAGGATTATCGCTTACAGCTCTTTTCATGATTTATATAACGTTTAAGCCATATCCGATGGATTATCAGGGTGGTATCCTTTTGGTGGATCCGGTTGATATGCAGGTGGACTGTTATGATGCGGCAGGCTATTTATCTGCACTTATACTTGGGTGGTTTGCTGAAAAAAAGTATATTCGGTATACAACAGAATGCAGCAAAACAGTCCGATTTTTACGAATGCTGATTGGATTATTCTGTCTGGAAATCGTTAATGTGTTCCTGATTCCTTTTGTACAGCATATGCTGGATGAACGTTGGGGAGCATTTATGAAAGGATTTCTGATATATATTTTCGTGATTTTCCTGATTCCTTTTTTATTCAGGTGGATACCATCTTTTGACAGAAAAGCAAAAAAAGCATAAACCATGAAAAAATAAGATTCAGAATGGAGGATCAAGCGTGATCGAACAGACATTGACAAGCGAGCAGACAGATATTCTCGGAGAAGTAGCGAATATCAGTATGGGAAATTCTGCAACAACACTGAGTTTGATGGTAAATCGAAGAGTACGGATTACAACCCCAAGCGTCAAGATCATCAGCAGGAGTGCATCGCTGGATGATTATGAGAAAACCTGTGTATTTGTTCAGATTCATTATATTAAGGGATTGTCAGGAAATAATGTCCTGATCTTAAAAGACCGTGATGTAAAATGTATGACTGATCTGATGATGGGCGGAGATGGAACACATATTGAAGGTGAAATATCCGAATTACAGCTCAGTGCTGCTTCGGAAGCGATGAATCAGATGATGGGAACAAGCGCAACTTCAATGGCCACCATGTTGAATATCCCGATTGATATCAGTACTCCGGTGGTAAATCAGATCGATGTGGAGAGTGTCAAACTATTTGAAAAGATATTTGAATCAAGTGAGGAAAAATTTGTAAAAGTTTCTTTTCGCATGGAAATCGGAGATCTGATTGATTCGACAATGGTGCAGCTTTATCCGGTTCATTTTGCGGCTGAAATGTGTGAAAAGTTCAAGGAAGGAAAACTTCAGGGCAGAGTTCCCGTGAAGGAAACAGAGGAATGAATAAAGCAGAAATACAGGAAATAAAAAAGCAGTTTACGCCGGATCGGTGTACGATAGATCGTATCTGCGGATGCTATGTGGATCATGAAAAAAATAAAGTTTCGGTATTCAGAACTGCATTCATGTCGATTCCGGAAGAAGAAATGTATAAATATCTGGATATCTTCCAGCATACATTATCCGGAACAGCAGGAAAAAATCTGATCAGTCTTGAATTTCCAATGGATCAGGAAGAAGCCGGGGGCACACAGGAGTTTCTGATGACCCTCCGTGCAAGTAAACTGGAAGATGATGAACTGATTGATGAGTGTTATGACAAGATTATAGCCAACTATGTGGATCCGGAGAATTATTATATTACGCTGGTGCATGCGGTTTATGATATTCCGGGTGTATCGAGTGACGGGCTTGAGATAGCGGATGCATCAGAGCATGTATATGATTTTCTGCTGTGCAGCATTTGCCCTGTAAAATTGTCAAAGGCAGCGCTCGGTTATAATGAACAGAAAAATGTGATTGAAGATCGCTTTCGCGATTGGGTTGTCGATGGCCCTGTGAAAGGGTTTCTGTTCCCCGCTTTTATCGAGCGTGATACAGATATTCATAATATGCTGTATTATACAAAAAAGGCAGATGATCTGCAGCCGGAGTTTGTTGAAGCCATGTTTGGCGGGCGCGCTCCTTTGTCTGCACCCGATCAGAAGGATACCTTTGACGCGATTCTGACGGACACGATCGGTAATGATGGCGGTGATTATGAAGTCATGAAGAATATTCATGAAAATCTGAATCTGATGATGGAAGATCATAAGGATGATCCCGAACCGTTGGAACTTGGTAAAGAAGAAGTAAAAAAACTGCTTGCAGACAGCGGTGTTGCACAGGAAAAAATGGAAAAATTCGATGAAAACTATTTTAAATGTGCAGGAGATGAAGATTATCCGTTTCTGGCTTCCAACATTGCCAACACGACAAAGTTCGACATTGAAACACCGGATGTTATTATTAAAGTGAAACCTGATCGTGCAGATCTTGTGGAAACGAGGATTATTGACGGACGTCAGTGTCTGATCATCAAGGTAGATGATCATATAGAAGTAAACGGAATCAATGTACGTACGTTGTTAAATGACTGAAAGTAAGAAATGAATGATGCAGTGCAAATGATTGTATGATATACAAGGATAGGCAATTTGTAATATATTGAAGATACGGATTTCGCAATTTGTTCAAACTCAAATTGTGGGATCCTTTTTTTATAAAATTTGTAAAAATACATTGACAACAAGTAGCGAGCTACCTATTATAAGTGTTATGTACCATGCTACATGACAGAAATAATATATGGCAAGGATGTGAAAAATGGAAAAATGGAAACGGGAACGTGACCCGGAAAAGGAACCACTTGGGTTTAAGTTTAAACTGATCCATGAAAGTTTTGAAAAAAATTTCAATGATCAGCTTAAAGGCGAAAATCTGACATTTTCACAAATGTCAGTATTATTTTATCTGATTCGAAATCAGGACCATAAGGTATCCCAGAAAGAATTATGTGAGGCGCTGCACAGCAGCCATCCGACCGTGATCGGACTGATCGACAGATTACAGGAAAAGGATATGGTCATACGTGTGGTGGATGAAGATAATCACAAGTATAAAAATATCCTGCTGACCCCAAAAGCCGTTGATATTCTGGAAAAAAGGAAAAAGCATCATGAATGGATGGAAGATTTGCTGGTAAAGGGAATGTCCAAAGAAGAAATCAAAAAACTGCGTCAGCTTCTTGACAAAGTGTATGAGAATATGCAGGACATCTGAAATAGAAAAAAGCAGATCCAATAATGCTACGAGAGGAAAGAGAAATGGTTAAAACATTACTTGCAGAAGTAAAAAATTTTAAAAAAGATTCTATCGTCACACCCTTTTGTATGATAGGTGAGGTGATTTGTGAGATGATCATCCCAATCCTGATGGGAATGATTGTGGATGACGGGATAAGTGCCGGAAATATGGGTTTCATTCTGCGAACCGGTGGAGTTATGATCGTGATCGCTGTATTTGGCCTTATAAGCGGTCTGGGAGGAGCTTTTTTCGGCGCAAGGGCATCTGCCGGATTTGCAAGAAACCTCAGGAAGAAAATGTATGATAACATCCAATCGTTTTCATTTGCCAATATTGATAAATTTTCCACATCTGGACTGGTAACGAGGCTTACGACAGATGTTACCAATGTGCAGAATGCATATATGATGATCCTTCGTATGGCTATGCGTGCACCTGCATCCATGATTGTTGCCATGATCATGTCATTTATCATCAGTCCCAGACTTGCCAGCATATATCTTGTGGCAGTTTTGTTTCTGGGAGTTATTTTGTTTTTCATCATGAACAGTGCAACCAAGTATTTCAAACAGGTGTTTGAGCGTTATGATGATCTGAACGAAAGCGTACAGGAAAATGTGTCGGCAATCCGTGTCGTAAAAGCATATGTGCGTGAGGATTATGAAAACAGTAAATTTAAACAAGCGGTCTTTAACATATACAAAATGTTTGTGCATGCAGAAAACAATCTGGTTGCCATATCACCGGTTATGATGTCTGTTGTATATGTCTGTATTCTTCTGATCAGCTGGATGGGTGCGCATATGATCATTGGTTCAGCACTTACAACAGGTGAGCTGATGAGCCTTCTGACTTATTGCATGAATATTCTGATGAGTCTGATGATGCTGTCCATGGTCTTTGTCATGATCACAATGTCGGAGGCAAGCGGCAAACGTATTGCGGAAGTAATCGAGGAAAAAAGTTCGCTTCACAACCCGGAAAAACCAATCAAAAAAGTTACGGATGGCAGAATTTGTTTTGAACATGTGGATTTTGCATATCATGCGGATTCAAAGGAAGCAGTACTGAAAGATATCAATTTGGATATTCATGCAGGCGAAAGCATTGGAATCATAGGGGGTACGGGTTCTGCCAAGTCAAGTCTCGTTAATCTGATCAGCCGTCTGTATGATACGACAGCAGGCAGGGTTTTGGTCGGAGGAGAAGATGTCAGAGCATATGATATGGAAGTACTCAGAAATCAGGTTGCGGTTGTTCTGCAAAAAAATGTTCTTTTCAGCGGAACGATATATGAGAATCTTCGGTGGGGAGATCAGAATGCAACGGAGGAAGAATGTCGCAGAGCGTGCAGACTGGCATGTGCAGATGAATTTATTGAACAGATGCCGGAAGGATATAATACCTATATTGAACAGGGTGGAGCCAATGTATCCGGCGGACAGAAGCAGCGGCTTTGCATTGCAAGGGCGCTTCTGAAAAAACCCGGGATATTGATTTTGGATGACAGCACAAGCGCGGTGGATACTGCAACAGATGCGAGAATCCGGAAAGCTTTTGCACAGGAAATCCCGGATACAACAAAGCTTATTATTGCACAGAGAATATCAAGTGTAATGGGGTGTGACAGAATTATTGTCATGGATAATGGTACGGTAAACGGATTTGGGACACATGAGGAACTGCTGCAGAATAACGAAATCTATAAAGAAGTTTACGAATCCCAAACAGGCAGCAGCGGTGATGCGGATTTTGATGAGAAGAAATAAGCAGCAGAGAAACGAGGCAGAATATGGCAGAAGAAAAAGTACGTGAAGTAAAAGGACCGGGACAAAGAGGGCAAAGAGGTGCGCCGCGTCCGAAAATAAAAAATCCCATGAAACTGTTTGGCAGAATCATGCGTTATATATTTCAGTATTACAGTATTCAGATGATTCTGGTGGTGGTATGTATTATAGTCAGTGTGCTAGCTAATGTGCAGGGGACACTGTTTACCAAAACACTGATTGACCAATATATTCAGCCTATGATCGGTCAGCCGGATCCAAGTTATGGGCCACTTGCAGGGGCGATGCTCAAGGTAGCCTGCTTTTATGCGATCGGTGTTGCTGCGGTTTTCATACAGGCAAAGATTATGGTATATGTCAATCAGGGGACACTCAGAAGACTCAGAGAAGATCTATTTACGCATATGGAGAGTCTTCCGATCAAATATTTTGATACACATGCGCATGGGGATATCATGTCAGTTTATACAAATGATATTGATACGCTGCGGCAGATGATCAGTCAGAGTATTCCGCAGCTCCTCAACAGTGGAATTACAATTGTCAGTATTGTCGCTATGATGCTGGTACTGAATATTCCGCTTACAGTCCTGACGCTTGCAATGGTTGTACTGATGTTTTTTGTTTCCGGGAAGGCAACAAAAGCTTCCGGAAAAAATTTTATTGCACAGCAGAAGAACCTCGGAAAACTGAACGGCTATATTGAAGAAATGATGACTGGTCAGAAGGTTGTTAAAGTATTCTGCCATGAAGAAGAAAGCATAAAAGCATTTGATGCTTATAATGAAGACCTTTTTCAAAGTGCCTTTCGTGCCAATGCTTTTTCCGGTGCACTTGGGCCGATTAATTCACAGTTGGGCAATTTAAGTTATGTGCTGTGTGCAATTGTCGGAGGAGCACTTGCACTGAATCAGTTTGCAGGGTTTACGGTCGGAGCACTTGCCAGCTT
>JAGOGF010000267.1 GCA_017996845.1 Butyrivibrio sp. | reverse complement strand
GCTGGTCTGCACATGTGCAGGGCCGAAGGCGTGACATTAACAAAAGAAATTTAGGATTCCCGTTTAAAGTAAATGTAGGTTCAAAACACACAGGAGTTGCCGAGCACCCCAGGCGGAAACGTCACGAAGACATCTCCTACTTCTTATTATATCCGGAAAAGACTTTTTGACAAGACCTTACTTTTGGAAAACCCGTCTCCTTCATCATACAAGCTGCCGTACAAATATTCCAAAAAACAGTTCTGTAACACTTATATTGCCTGTGTCTGTTCTCTGAGCCATTCCCGTATTTCCGGTTCCTCAATCAGCGGTGCAATCTTTGTGTATACTGCTTCGTGATATGAATTTAACGCCTCGATATCTCTGGGCTGCATATCATTCTTATCAATTGCTTCCAGATCAATCGGCGCATAGGTCAACTGATTAAAATGGAGAAACTGTCCATCTCCGTTTTTTTCACCCGCAACCACTTCCAGAATATTCTCAGTGCGTATTCCATGACTGCCTTCGATATAAACCCCCGGTTCATCTGATACAATCATACCCGGCATCAGAACAGCATCTTCCAGTCCCGGTCGCATAGCCCAGCGGATATTCTGCGGTCCTTCATGTACGTTGAGCATATACCCGATTCCATGCCCGGTACCGCATTTATAATCAATATTCAGATTCCATACAGGCTGCCTTGCCATGATGTCCAGATTGCGTCCATAGCATCCCTGCAAAAAATTACAGTTTGCAAGTTGCAGCATTCCGATTGCCACTGCTGTAAAATGTTTTCTGATCTCAGGACTGATCTTACCAAGAACAATTGTCCTTGTCACATCTGTCGTTCCACCCATATAGGTTGCACCGGAATCTACCAGGAGCATACCTTCCGGTTTTATTTCACTGTATACATCTTTTGTTGCCTCATAATGCATCATAGCTGCATTGGCACCATATGCACTGATCGTAGGAAAAGAAAGCTCAATAAACCCGGGGATCCTGCTGCGTAAATCATCCAGATACATCGCTGCAGAATACTCTGTCATTGGTATTTTACCTGCATTTTTCTTTACCCAATAAATAAACTTACACAAAGCTGCACTGTCACGAAGATAAACTTCTTCAATATTTCGAAGCTCTCTCTCGTTTTTTATGGCTTTCATCATCGCAGTCGGATCTTTTTCGTCACGTACACCACAGCCATTTATCTCCGCATGATCCGTAAGTGCACGATATGTCGTGTAATTCACGTTACGTTTATCAAACAGTACCTTTCCGTTATACTTATACGCCTGTAAAAAAGGAATTATATCATTGTAATTCTTTATTACAATTTCATTTTCAGCACAATATTCGTGTACTTTATCTGTTACCTCTCCCGGCTGTACAAACAAATAAAAGGTATCCATAGTCAGAAATGCATAAGACAGACCGACCGGATTACATTCCACATCATTTCCGCGTAAATTGGTCAGCCACATGATATCATCCAGTTTACACAAAAGATATGCATCCGTTTTGTACTCCTGCATCTGTTTGCGTACCTCTGCTGTCTTCTGTGCAAATGATTTACCGCAAAGTTCATCCGAAAGCACATACAGATCGTGGCAGGGAAGCTGCGGCCGGTCTGTCCAGACTTCTTCTGCAAGATCCTGATCAAACCGAAAACGGATACTTTTTTCAGCCAGATCTGCTTCCAGTTCTTCTCCAATCTCTGCCGAAATGACTCTTCCGTCAAATCCAAGGCACTGACCTTTTTGCATATTTTCCTGCAAATATTCATTAATTGTCGGCACGCCTTCATTCATCATACGATAAAGTGTTATTCCGGTGCCTTCCATCTCACGTTCCGCCTGAATAAAATATCTGCCGTCGGTCCACATTCCGGCCCATTCTTTTGCAACTACCAATGTACCGTTTGATCCTGTAAAATTGCTAAAATATTCTCTGACTTTGAAAAAGTCTGCAGCATATTCTGAATTATGAAAATCCGAAGTAGGCATCATATAATAATCAATCCCATATTCTTCCATTCTGTTCCGAAGAAGCGCCAGTCTGTCCATAATTTTTTTATTTTTCATTCCTGTTATCTCACCTTTCTTCCGATCAATCACCGCCTCTTTATACTACAGCCAATGATTCGGCTTTACAATAAACTGATTTTATAATCATAAAAAAAGCGCCTCAAAGAGTCCTCTCTGAGACGTTTTTCATTCTTTCAAACAGTCATACTCTCTTATCAATCGGAACATATGCCATATGCGGACCAACCGGTTTATATGCCGGTCTGATGATCTTTCCGTTGTTTACAAGTTCTTCCATTCTGTGCGCACTCCAGCCAACAATTCTTGCCATTGCAAAAATCGGTGTATAAAGTTCCATCGGAAGACCTAACATCTTATACACAAATCCGGAATAGAAGTCAACATTCACACTGACACCTTTATACATTTTACGTTCTCCGCTGATTACCTCCGGTGCAAGCCGCTCCACTCTCTCATACAATGCGTATTCCTTCTCGAGTCCCTTTTCCACAGCAAGCTGCTGAACAAATGACTTCAGTACCATCGCTCGCGGATCTGATCTGGAATAGATCGCATGTCCGACACCATATATGAG
>JAGOGF010000266.1 GCA_017996845.1 Butyrivibrio sp. | reverse complement strand
GTACAGAAATATTGGGAATATGGAGGCGGAATTACGACAGCGGCTACCAGAGTGGCAGAATACGCAAAACGGACTCCGCTGGAACTTTCCGCCAGAAAATATATGCAGGGAGCAACACAGATTGTGCTTTCGACAGATTCCCGTATGGCACCGGGAGCATACAGGGAGCTGATTGCCGGAATCATGCGTGTATCGGATGGCGCATCTGCAAAAGAGTTATTGGATCGGGTAATGTCGCTAAATGATGAAAACGGGAACTGGTAGCATCAGGAAGGAATGTCCATATGTATAAGGTATTGATCATTGATGATGAACCGATTATTGTAGAGGGACTTTCAAGAAGTGTGCCCTGGGAAAAGTACGGCTGTCAGGTGCTCGGAACAGCCGGGAGCGGAACAGAAGGCCGCAAACTGATAGAACAGTATCATCCCGATATGATTTTTTTGGATATTTGTATGCCGGAAATGGATGGGCTTACCATGATCGCAGGACTGAAGTCAGAATATCAGGATATGCAGATCAGTATTCTGACCGGGTTCAGGGATTTTGATTATGCTAAGAAAGCATTGACACTTGGCGTTGCACGATATTTGTTAAAACCGTCCAGCATGAATGAAATAGAGGAGGCAATCCGCTTTATGTGCGGTAAGGTAGAAAAACTGCAGCATCTGCAGGCAGCATCCGTTTATCCGGATGAGGAAATGCCGCAGGAACATGAAAGTGTGGCCAGCAATTTTATTGTGCGTAATGCATTGGATTACATTGAGGCCAATTACAGAGAAAAAATACTGTTATCTGATGTTGCAGAGAAAATTTATGTCAGTCAGTGGCACTTGAGTAAGCTGTTAAATAAGGAAACAGGACAGAATTTTTCGGAAATTCTGAATGGAGTAAGGATACGCAGGGCAAAGGAACTGATGGAAAATCCGGCACTTCGGATAGGGGATATTGCAGAAGAAGTAGGATTTTTGGATGTTGCACATTTTTCAAGGATATTTAAGAAGTTAAACGGAATATCCGCAAATGAATATCGTAATCAGAGGAGCAATGGATCCTCTGATCAGTAAAAGAAATATAACAGAAAAAAGAACTGATGCAGGAAAAATGTATCGGTTCTTTTTTTATGTGTAAAAAGTGTTGTCAAAAGTAACAAAAATGATTTCAGGAAAGAGCCAATAATAGGCAAAAAACAACAATCTCATGCCGTGACGCAGCGTATCCAAAATCATAGAATAGAGGAAGAACAGAAAAGAGAAATGAAGTTATTCGGAATGAATGTAAAGGGGATTACATAATGGCTGAGATAAAATTAACGACAAAAAGAAATGGATCTGATCATTTTCTGACATCAGGCAGAACCAAAACACTTTTACTGACCTCAATGGTACTGCCCGGAGCAGTCTGGTTCTTTTTGCTTCGTTATCTTCCAATGGCGGGCATTATTCTCGCATTTAAGAACTATAAGGTATACAGCAGAGCACCCGGATTCTGGAACAATATGATACACAGCAAATGGGTGGGACTTAAAAATTTCAAATTTCTTTTTTCGGCATCGGATTCATGGACCTATATCAGAAATACACTTTGCTATAACATTCTGTGGATCGCAATCGGGCTGGTCGTAGCGGTGGGATTTGCCATTATTCTGAATGAAATCACGCAGAAATTTGTCGCCAAAACATATCAGACGTTGATGTTCTTTCCCTATTTTCTGAGCTGGGTGGTAGCAAGCTATTTTGTTATGGCATTTCTGGATCCGACCAGGGGCTTGCTGGACCATTTTCTTGTTTCACATAATATGGCGGCAATTGACTGGTATAACGAACCAAAGTACTGGCCTTGGATACTGACATTTTGCAATTTGTGGAAAAATATCGGTTATTCAACCATTCTCTATCTGGCGGCAATTACAGGGATTGATACCACACAATATGAAGCGGCAAGTATTGACGGTGCAAGTAAATGGCAGCAGATCAGAAGCGTCACACTTCCCAATTTGCGTCCTATGATCTGTATCCTGCTGATTATGAATGTAGGTAAAATATTCAATTCTGATTTTGGGTTGTTTTATACCGTACCAATGAATTCCGGTTCCCTGTTTTCTGCAACGCAGGTAATTGATACCTATATTTATCGTGTTATGACAGCAACCAGCAATATCGGAATGAGCACTGCAGGCGGGCTTTTACAGAACCTGGTCGGATTTGTTTTCATCATGGCGGCCAACCGGATTGTGAGCAAAATTGATGAAGACAGCAGTTTGTTCTGAAAAAGGCTGAAAAAAAGAAAGGATCCGTGAAATGAAAATAAAAAAGAAAAGAAAAATAAATGCGGTCAGTGTTCCTGTTGAAGTACTGTTCCATGTCATAATGCTCATTTTTTGTCTGGCATGTATTGTTCCATTTGTCTTTGTTGTTATTATTTCCCTTTCATCAAAAGACAGTATTCGTATGATCGGCTATTCCTTTACACCTGTATCATGGTCACTGGAAGCGTACCGTTATGTGGTCAGACTTGGAGATCAGCTTTGGCGGTCCTATTTTAACAGCTTTTTCATTACTGTTGTTGGTACCGTGCTGAGTATGCTGATTACAATCATGTATGCCTATGCAC
>JAGOGF010000265.1 GCA_017996845.1 Butyrivibrio sp. | reverse complement strand
TTACAGGACAGTGGGCAAAAAAGGCATATCAGGAAGCACAGAAATACGGAGAAGCAGTTGCAGTAGCATCCAGTGCAGATAAGACATTCTCTTACATACCGGACTGTTCAGATCTGGATATTCCGGAAGATGCAGATTATGTATATATTTGCGAGAACAATACAATTTATGGAACTAAATTTCATACACTTCCCAATACCAAGGGACATGATCTGGTTGCAGATGTTTCTTCCTGCTTTTTGTCAGAACCGGTAGATGTTTCCAAATATGGCATTATCTATGGCGGCGTACAGAAGAATGTCGGACCGGCAGGTATGGTGATCAGCATCATTCGTGAAGATCTGATTCGAGATGATGTTATGCCATTTTGCCCTACCATGCTGAAGTTTAAGACACAGGCAGATAATGGATCTCTGTATAATACACCGAATTGCTGGAGTATTTATATGTGCGGACTCGTATTTAAATGGCTCAAGGCACAAGGCGGTCTTACAGAAATGAAGAAGCGTAATGAGGAAAAGGCAGCCATTTTATATGACTATCTGGATCAGAGCGCAATGTTCCATGGAACCGTTCGGAAAGAGGATCGTTCGCTGATGAATGTGCCGTTTATAACAGACAGTGAAGAGCTCAATGCCAGGTTTATTGCAGAAGCAACAAAAGCCGGGTTTGTAAGTCTGAAAGGACACAGAACGGTTGGCGGAATGAGAGCGAGCATCTATAATGCGATGCCAAAGGAAGGCATTCAGAAACTTGTAGACTTTATGGCTGATTTTGAAAAAAACAACAAGTGAATTTTCATCGACAGTGAAAAAGGAGAACAAGATGTATCAGTATAAATGTTTGAATCCAATTGCGAAGATCGGTCTGAATAATTTCTCGGATCAGTTCGAGGCGGTTGATAATGTAGATGATGCACACGGCATTCTTGTCAGAAGCGCACAGATGCTGGAAATGGAATTTTCTGATAAGCTCTTATGTATTGCACGCGCTGGAGCTGGTGTAAACAACATTCCACTGGAAAAATGTGCAGAAAAGGGAATTGTTGTATTTAATACACCGGGTGCAAATGCAAATGGCGTTAAGGAAATGGTTATAGCAGCGATGCTTCTGGCATCCAGAGATATCATCGGCGGTGTGGAATGGGTTAAATCCAATGCAGGTGATCCGGAAATTGCGAAACTGACAGAAAAAGCCAAGAAAAAGTTTGCAGGAACCGAGATCATGGGTAAGAAACTCGGAATCATAGGTCTTGGTGCAATCGGTGTACGTGTTGCCAATGCAGCCAAAAATCTCGGGATGGATGTATATGGATATGATCCATATCTGTCTGTTGATGCAGCATGGAGTTTGTCCAGTGATGTCAAACATGTTACCAATGTGGATGATATTTATTCCAAATGCGACATCATTACCGTCCATGTTCCGGCACTGGATGCGACCAAAGGAATGATCAATGCAGCGGCAATTGCGAAGATGAAAAAAGGTGTGATCCTTCTGAATCTCGCAAGAGATATTCTGGCAAACGAAGCAGATGTCCTTTCCGGAATCAATTCCGGAAAAATCTGCAGATATGTAACAGATTTCCCGAACAGTACGATTGCAGGACATGACGGTTGTATTGTGATACCGCACCTGGGAGCATCTACCGAAGAGTCAGAAGATAACTGTGCAGTCAAAGCGGTTATCGAGATGATGAACTATCTGGAAAATGGTAATATCAATAACAGTGTAAATTATCCGAATTGTGACATGGGGATTTGTGTCAAACCCAGAATTGCTATTTTTCATAAAAATATTGCCAATATGATCAGTCAGTTTACCAATCGGATTGGTTCCGCAGGTTATAATATTTCGGATATGACCAATAAGTCAAAAGGTGACCTTGCCTATACAATGATCGATTGTGAGACAGAAATTACGGATGATTTAATCAAAAGTCTTTCTGAAATTGATGGTGTATATCGTGTCAGAGTTGTAAAGAAATCGATTTAAAAAATTTAAACGGGGCAGCCACTTGCGGTGGCTGCTTTTTACTGCTTTACGTTGAATACAGGTAATCAGCCTAACAGGCTGAAAAAGGAGCGAAATGGCGAAAATCAGGCCCTTTGAAGCAATCAGACCACGCGCTGAACTGGTAGAACATGTTGCTGCACTGCCGTACGATGTATACGATACTGCAGAAGCCAGAATACAGACACAAAAGGAACCGCTTTCTTTCCTGGCAATAGATCGTCCGGAGACACAGTTTGAACCGGATTGTGACATGTATGCTGATCGAATCTATACAAAGGCGCATGATCTTTTATGGGAACAGATCCGGCAGGGGATTTTTGTACGGGATCAGTCGAAATGTTATTATATCTATGAACAATCCATAAACGAACGCTCACAGACCGGAATTGTCGGATGTGCAGCAATAGATGATTATATAAGCGGTGTGATCAAAAAGCATGAAAATACCAGACAGGAAAAGGAACAGGACAGAATCCGGCATGTGGATGCCTGTAATGCCCAGACAGGGCCGATATTTCTGTGTTACAGGGACAGGCAGGAAATTGATGCATGCGTGGAACGGATAAAAAAGACACAGGAACCAATATACAACTTTACGTCTGTTGAT
>JAGOGF010000024.1:15923-25276 GCA_017996845.1 Butyrivibrio sp. | reverse complement strand
CCTGCAGCAGCTGCACCTGCAGCAGCACAGAACAGAACAAACTTGCCCAGTCCCTTAGACATATTATGCCACCCTTCCTGCGTTATATGCGCAATCCATATTTCCAAAAATCGGGATGTATATATTTTAATACAATTTCGGATATATGAAAAGAGGAAAAAGCGTTGAAACATTGAAAAAAATAAAAGATTTATGCTATAGTAGAAATGGACTGATGCAGTCAACGGAGAAGTAATTGCACGGAGGTGCAGGGACATGAATGAAAAATTTTTTGACCTGAATAAAGAGAAGCAGGATCGGATGATTAATGCTGCACTTAAGGTGTTTGCGCTGGAAGGTTATCTGCATGGAAGTACAGATGATATTGTCAGAGATGCAGGAATCAGTAAGGGATTGCTGTTTCATTATTTTGGGAGTAAGTTAGGACTTTATTCTTTTTTGTATGACTACAGTGTCAGATTTTTCATGTTGGAAGTTGATTCAGAGATTAACAGGAATGAAAGTGATTTTTTTGAACTGTATTCCCAGTTTGTGCATGCACAGGCCAACTCCATGCGTCAGTATCCATATCTGCAGCTGTTTTTGCACAGTGCGGAAACGGAAACGGATCAGGAAGCCACAGCTGCCATTATGGAAAGAAAAGCAGTACTGCATAATATGTATGCCGGAATTATGAAAAAGGGTGATATTTCACGGTTTACCGAAGGGGCAGATTATGAGAAAATCGGGCATCTGCTTGATTATATGCTGCGGGGTATTATCAGTGATAAAAAGACAGAAAAGGAAGTTCTGCCAAATTATTTTCTCGAAGAAACCATGCGGTATATTAGTATGATGAGAAAACTGACATACAAAGATTAGGTGATAGAATGTTAAAAAAGAAATGAATCATGACATGTCGTTTTGGTGGAAATGAAAACGTTTCCGTTAAAATGGCATATTTTTATGGAAACTATTGCCAGATAAAGGACAAAGTGCTAAAGTTATGTAGTACCGGTAACGTTACCGGAGAAAAACGTTTAAACCGAACTAAAAGGGGTATGGAAAATGGCAAAAAAAACTGAAAGTAAAAGAAAATGCGGCGTATTGCTGCCTGTATCGAGTATTCCGTCTGATTATGGGATCGGAACTTTTTCAAAAGAAGCATATGAGTTTATTGATTTCCTGGCGCAGGCCGGACAGACTTACTGGCAGATTTTACCGCTTGGTCCCACAAGTTATGGGGACTCCCCCTATCAGTCTTTTTCTACTTTTGCAGGAAATCCCTATTTTATTGATCCGGAGGCATTAATCACAGCAGGCTGGATCAGTCAGGAAGACGTGGAAGTCTGCGATTTTGGAGATAATACAGAGTATGTGGATTATGAAAAAATGTATCAGGCAAGATTTGGACTGTTGAAAAAGGCATATGAAAAATCAGGGCTGTCGCATAAAGGCACATCCGGAGCCGATCCTGCGCTTGCTAAAGATTTTGGTGCATTTTGCAGGGAAAATGCACCATGGTTGGATGATTATGCTTTATATATGACATTAAAGAATATTTACAGCGGATTGGGTTGGAATGCGTGGCCGGGCGAAATCAGGATGAGAGATCAGGAGACCATTGAAAAACTCCAGATGCAGTATGCCGATGAGACAGGCTTTTACAGATTTCAGCAATATCTTTTTGACAGACAGTGGAAAGCACTGAAAAAATATGCAAATGCAAAGGGAATCAGGATTATTGGTGATATTCCAATATATGTAGCATTTGACAGTGCTGACACATGGGCAAACCCAGAGCTGTTTCAATTGGATGAAGAGAATGTTCCCATTGCAGTTGCCGGATGTCCGCCGGATGCATTCAGTGCTACGGGACAGTTATGGGGAAATCCATTATATAGATGGGATTACCACAGAAAAACGGGATTTGCATGGTGGATGAAGAGAATCAGTCACTGCTTTG
The DNA here is from genome assembly GCA_017996845.1 of Butyrivibrio sp. The sequence continues at coordinate 23,331 of JAGOGF010000024.1, read as the reverse complement.
ATTTGTATGATGTTGTCAGAATCGACCATTTCAGAGGCTTTGATGAATATTATTCTATTCCTTATGGAAACCCCACTGCAGAACATGGAGAATGGAAAAAAGGACCGGGGTATGAACTGTTCCGGACTCTGAAAGAACAGCTTGGAGACAGGAGAGTAATTGCTGAGGACCTTGGATTTTTAACACCCTCAGTGATACGGCTTGTAAAGAAAACCGGATATCCGGGCATGAAAATATTACAGTTTGCGTTTGATTCAAGGGAAGAAAGTGATTATCTGCCGCATAATTATGATCATAACTGCGTTGTTTATACAGGAACGCATGATAATGACACAATGCGGGGATGGTATAAAACAACTAATGCAAAGGATCGTAAGTTTGCAAAACGCTATCTGAACATACGTACTACGCAGGATATTGCATGGGAATTTATTCGCAGTGCACTGTCAAGCGTTGCCAATACTGCAATTATTCCCATGCAGGATTATCTGGATCTGGGATCAGAGGCACGGATCAATACACCTTCCACTCTTGGAAATAACTGGAAGTGGAGAATGAAAAAAGATGCATGTACGGATGTACTTGCAAAAAGAATGTATGATTTTGCAAAACTCTATGGTAGACTGTAAAGGATTTATTTTAGAGCATTATTGTGATATTGTGAAATTATGGACAGGGGTGTTACTATGGCGGAGATTACCATTGTAGAAATCGCCAGAAAGTGCGGCGTGGGGGTCAGCACTGTTTCGAGGGCATTGAATAATCATTCGGATATTAATCCGGAGACCAAGAAAAGAATTCTGGATGTGATTAAGGAAACCGGCTATATTCCAAATAACAGTGCCAGAAATCTGAAGCGCACGGATGCAAAATGTATAGCAGTTCTGATCAAAGGAATTACCAATCCTTTTTTCAGTCCAATGATTGAGATTATTGAACAGCAGACAGAGAAAAAAAAATACGCACTGGTACTGCGGCATGTGGAAGCATATGAGGACGAAGTTGATGTGGCACTGCAGCTGGAAAAAGAAAAACGACTGCGCGGTATTGTATTTCTGGGAGGCGGATTCAGACATTCTGCAGACAAACTGAAACAGTTGAATGTACCGGTTATTTTTGCCACGATTGGCTCTCCTGTTTCAGATGAAATCAGCAGGGCGACTTATTCAACGGTGGCAGTGGATGATCAGCTGGAAAGTAAAAGGATGACTGAATATCTTCTACGGCTCGGACATCGAAGAATTGCAATTATTACGGAAGGCTCTGAAGAACCATCTGTTGGCCAGCTAAGACTGCAGGGATATATGGATGCACTGAAGGCTAATGATATACCGGTCGATAAGGAATTAATTCGATTTGTGGATAAAAATCTGGAGCACTATTCCATGCGTAACGGATATGAGACGGCAATGCGCCTTCTGGATGAAAACGTTCCGTTTACAGCACTTTTTTGTATTTCTGACAGGCTTGCACTTGGCGCCTGCAGGGCATTTACGGAAAGAGGCCTGCATATTCCAAATGATATAAGCGTTGCAGGATATGATGGTCTGGAGATGGGAAGGTATTATAATCCAATGCTTACAACGATTTCTCAGCCGCTTGATATGATCGCAAGGGAGACGATTCGTCTTTTATTTGATATCATTGCCGGAGAAAGCAGCCATCAGCATATTATTTTTCCTGCGGAACTGGTTGAAGGGGAATCTACCAAAGCAAGAATGGAGAAAAGGAATTGAGCAGAACAGCAATTTTTGTAGCAGAAGGATTTGAGGAAATCGAGGCACTGACAGTAGTAGATCTGCTTCGTCGGGCGAAGATTGAGATACAGATGATTTCTGTTTCAGATAGCCTTTTCATAACAGGTTCACATGGAATTACTGTAAAATGTGATGCCCTTTATGGAGCGGTTGATTTTGCAGAACTGGAGATGATCATTTTACCCGGAGGCCTTCCTGGAACAACAAATCTGGAGGCATTCAAACCTTTGATGGAACAACTTGCGGAATTTGACCGAAAAGGGAAATATATCAGTGCGATCTGTGCGGCTCCCGGCATACTTGGAAGAATGGGGATCCTGAAGGGACGCAGGGCATGTTCCTATCCTACCGCAGAGGATCAGCTTTTTGGCGCAGCGGTACAGCATACGCAGACGGTATTATCGGATCATATATTAACCAGCAGAGGAATGGGGACAGCGATTGCTTTCGGACTTGCAATTGTTGCACGTTTGCAGGGGCAGGAAAGCGCGGATAGGCTTGGGACAGCGATTGTGTATAATCAGTGATTTCTGACTTTTCAGAAGACAAATGGCCGTATCGGGTGTATAATATACAACAGTGACTGAGCCGGGGGAAAGAGTATTCTTTTACCCGGCTTGTGTTTGCCTGTGGAAACTGTGATCAGATCCGAAAAAAGTTTGAAGGAGTTCAATCATTTATATGAATATACTTTTTTTCCTGACACCGAAAGAAGATGTGGCATATCTGTATGACGATGACACCCTGCGTCAGGCTCTGGAAAAAATGGAGCATCACCGTTATACGGCAATCCCGATTATTGACAGAAAAAATGGGCATTATATTGGTACAATCACAGAAGGAGATTTTCTTTGGTATACCAAGAAATGCTATAGTCTGACACTCAGAGATGCAGAGGATATTCCATTGCTGTCGGTGCCCCGCAATAGAAACAACGAACCTGTTTGTGCAGGAGCAGATATGGAAGATCTGATACATTATATCACCAGACAGAATTTTGTACCGGTAATCGATGATCAGAAATGCTTTATCGGGATCATTACCAGAAAAGATGTGATTTCCTATCTTGCAGATCATCAGAAGGGTGCAAAGTTACAGCATAAAGGTGGTATAAATGGGAATTGAAATTGAAAAAAAGTATACAGTAAAGGCACTTCCGGAAGATATTTTATCTTTTCCGTTTCATGAAATCGAGCAGGGATATCTCAACACAGATCCTGCAATTCGTGTCAGAAAAGAAGATGAAGATTATTATATGACCTATAAAGGACAAGGAGTTATGAGACATACAGAATATAATCTTCCATTGGATGAAGTATCCTACAGACATTTGCTGAAAAAAGCAGACGGGAATATCATCAGGAAAAAAAGATATCTGATTCCATTAAATACAGATGCATACAGGGCGCAATATTTGCAGAGCAATCAGCTTCTGGCAGAAAAAATCGAAAGCCGTGAGATGCTGATAGAACTGGATATTTTTCAGGCTCCGTTTGAACAGATTGTCATTGCGGAAGTTGAGTTTCCGACAGAAGAGGCAGCAATACAATATCACCCTGCAGATTGGTTTCTGGAGGATGTGACGATGGATAAAACATACAGCAATTCTTATCTGAGCAGTTTGAAACAAAAATAATAATCTTTTGTGGAAATCTGCTCGCAGATATGCTATAATTCACAAATGGCTGTGTTTATGGTTAGATTATAAAGGTAATAATACCGTCTACGAGTGCACGGTTTGATGAGTATATTTTTAAGGAGGATTTTTTCAGAATGAGCGTACAGGTCGAAAAGTTAGAGAAGAGCATGGCTAAACTGACCATAGAGGTTTCCGCCGATGATCTTGAGAAAGCAATTGAGAGCGCATACCAGAAGAACAGAGGAAAGATCAGTGTCCCTGGATTTCGTAAGGGTAAGGCTCCACGTAAATTAATTGAGCAGATGTATGGCAAGGGTGTATTCTATGAAGATGCTGCTAATGAAGTGATTAACAGTGAATACCCCAAGGCTGCAGAAGAAAGCGGCGAGGATATCGTCTCTAATCCGAAGATTGAAATTTCACAGGTTGAATCAGGAAAACCGTTTATCTTTACTGCAGAAGTTGCATTAAAGCCACCGGTTGGCCTTGGAAAATATAAAGGCGTCAAGGTGGAAAAAGCGGATCTGGAAGTATCAGACGCAGATGTAGATGCTGAGATCGATAAGCAGAGAAATACAAACGCAAGAACGGTTGAAGTTACAGACAGAGCAGTACAAAAAGATGATATGATCACACTCGATTTCGAAGGATTTGTAGACGGTGAAGCATTTAAGGGCGGTAAAGGTGAAGATTATCCGCTGACAATCGGATCAGGTGCATTTATTCCGGGATTTGAAGAACAGCTTATTGGCGTTGAAATCGGGAAAGAGACAGAAGTAAAGGTTAAATTCCCTGCAGATTATCAGGCAGCTGAGCTTGCTGATAAGGATGCAGTCTTTAAGTGTGCAGTAAAAGCAATTAAAGAGAAGCAGCTTCCTGAACTGAATGATGAGTTTGCAAGTGATGTATCTGAATTTGAGACATTGCAGGAATACAGAGAAGATGCTAAGAAGAAGCTGGTTGAAAAAAAGACTGCTGAAGCAAAAGCAAAGAAGGAAGATGAAGCGGTAAAGGCTGTTATTGAAGATTCAGAGATGGAGCTTCCGGAAGCAATGATCGAAACACAGCAGAGACAGATCGTCAATGATTTTGCACAGAGACTTCAGATGCAGGGTCTTAATATGGAACAGTATATGCAGTATACGGGAAGTTCTGTTGAGAAGATGATGGAACAGGTTAAACCGCAGGCAGAAGAGAGAATTAAGAGCAGACTGGTTCTGGAGGCTGTTGCGGCTGCAGAAAAGTTGGAAGCGACAGATGAAGAATTTGAAGCTGAGCTGAAAAAAATGGCTGATCAGTACAAGATGGAAGTTGAAAAGATCAAAGGAATGATCAGTGAGAAAGAGCAGAAACAGATTCGTGATGATCTTGCGGTTCAGAAAGCTGCAGATTTTGTAGTTGAGAATTCAAAGGAAGCTGCTAAAAAGGCATCCAAATCTTCTGAGGATGAAGACTTGGATACAAAGACTAAGTAAGCATCAAAGAAAGAAGATTAATCGCAGGAGATTTTTTACCGGTAGAAACTCCATACATGCTACAGAAATGATAAGAGCACAGGTCTGTATATACAGGTCTGTGCTCAAATCGCACATATACAATAAAAAAATCTGGAAGATTTTTATAGAAAGAATTTATAATTCTTTTACTATGAGGTTATTGATTCTGTGGGTTTCGTGCGATATTATGGTTGTGTTCTGATGATTTCAAACGAAATAACGACTGTGTATAAAGACAGGTCGATCTGAAATGGAGGATTTTCAATGAGTTTAATACCTTATGTCATTGAACAGACAAGTCGTGGAGAGAGATCTTACGACATTTATTCAAGACTTTTGGAAGACAGAATTATTTTTCTGGGAGAAGAGGTAAATGCTGCTTCTGCAAGTGTAGTAGTTGCGCAGCTTTTATTTTTGGAAGCGGAAGACCCGAATAAGGATATTCATCTGTATATTAATAGCCCTGGCGGAGAAATTACTTCCGGAATGGCAATCTATGATACAATGAAATATATAAAATGTGATGTATCAACTATCTGTACCGGTATGGCAGCTAGTATGGGAGCATTTTTGCTTGCAGGAGGAACCAAAGGCAAGCGTCTTGCACTTCCCAATGCTGAGATTATGATTCATCAGCCTTCCGGTGGTTCACAGGGGCAGGCGACTGAAATAGAAATTGCCGCAAAGCATATTTTGAAGGTAAAGGAGAATATGAATCGTATTCTTTCTGAAAATACCGGAAAACCATTTGAACAGGTGGCAAAAGATACAGATCGTGATAACTGGATGTCTGCACAGGAAGCAGTAGAATATGGACTGATTGATTCTGTGGTTACAGCGCGTTCAGAGAGTGAAAAAAAGGAAGATAAGTAATTATCCATATATCATTTAGAAGCGAATCAGTCATGGTTCAGCTTCTAAATGATAATAAACAGCATGATACGATGCGGGAGTGAAGATGGCAGGAAAAAATTCCGGAGAGATTAGATGTTCATTTTGCAATAAGACACAGGATCAGGTAAAAAAGCTGATTGCCGGACCGGCAGGTGTTTATATCTGTGATGAATGTGTTGATATCTGTGCCGATATTATTGAAGAAGAGTTTGAGGATGAACCAGAGGTATCGGAAGAAAAGAAAATCAATCTGCTTAAACCGGTTGAAATCAAAAGCTTTATGGACGGTTATGTAATTGGCCAGGAAGAAGCAAAAAAAGTTCTTTCTGTGGCAGTTTATAATCATTATAAGAGAGTTATGGCACCGAAGACTACGACAGAGGATGTAGAGCTTCAGAAGAGCAATATTATTATGATCGGACCAACCGGGTCAGGTAAAACATATCTGGCGCAGACACTTGCAAAGATCATTAATGTACCGTTTGCGATTGCTGATGCGACAACACTTACGGAAGCAGGCTATGTTGGTGAAGATGTTGAGAATATACTGCTGAAGTTGATACAGGCAGCAGATTATGATATTGATCGCGCACAGTACGGTATTATATATATCGATGAAATAGATAAGATCAGTAAAAAGGGTGAAAATGTTTCTATCACGAGAGATGTATCAGGAGAAGGGGTTCAGCAGGCACTTCTGAAGATCATTGAAGGTACAGTGGCAAGTGTTCCGCCGCAGGGAGGCAGGAAGCATCCGCATCAGGAATTGATTCAGATTGATACGAGTAATATCCTTTTTATCTGTGGTGGTGCTTTTGACGGACTGGAAAAAATCGTAGAAGCAAGACTGGATCGTAAATCAATTGGTTTTAATGCAGAGATTGCAGATAAAACAGAACAGGATATCGGTAAAGTATTAGGGAATGTGACACCGCAGGATCTTGTGAAGTTTGGATTGATTCCGGAATTTGTCGGGCGTGTTCCGATTAACGTTACGCTGGAAGGACTTGATAAAGAAGCACTGATTCGTATTCTCAAGGAACCAAAGAACGCTTTGGTAAAACAGTATCAGAAACTTTTTGATATTGATGATGTAAAGTTAACATTTGAAGATGATGCAATTGAGAGAATTGCAGAGATGGCTTATGAGCGTAAAACCGGTGCACGTGGACTTCGTTCTATTATGGAGAAGACAATGATGGATGTAATGTATCAGATTCCGTCAGATGACAGCATCAGTGAGTGCGTTATTACAGACGCATCGGTTGCAGGAACCAGCCAGCCGCTCATTGTACATAAGGAACAGAAAAGATTAAAAACTGCAAAATGATCTGATAAAACAGATAGCAGGGATGCTTATCTGAAGTGGCAGAAAGGCAGGGACTTGCATAAGCCTCTGCCTTTTTGCGTGAATAAGCAGAGCCATGTGGCAACGCGCAGACGTCGTGCTTGCACGGACGGATGCGTGAGGACATATGGCGAGCAACACGACCGAGGAACCAGAGGTTCCGAAGGTGGTGTCTGCTTATTCAGGAAAGAAGAGCAGAGCCATGTGGCAACGCGCAGACGTCGTGCTTGCACGGACGGATGCGTGAGGACATATGGCGAGTAACGAGGCCTGG
>JAGOGF010000024.1:9553-15823 GCA_017996845.1 Butyrivibrio sp. | reverse complement strand
AGGTTCCGAAGGTGGTGTCTGCTTATTCAGGAAAGAAGAGCAGAGCCATGTGGCAACGCGCAGACGTCGTGCTTGCACGGACGGATGCGTGAGGACATATGGCGAGTAACGAGGCCTGGAACCAGAGGTTCCGAAGGTGGTGTCTGCTTATTCAGGAAAGAAGAGCAGAGCCATGTGGCAACGCGCAGACGTCGTGCTTGCACGGACGGATGCGTGAGGACATATGGCGAGTAACGAGGCCTGGAACCAGAGATTCCGAAGGTGGTGTCTGCTTATTCAGGAAAGAAGAGCAGAGCCATGTGGCAACGCGCAGACGTCGTGCTTGCACGGACGGATGCGTGAGGACATATGGCGAGCAACGAGGCCTGGAACCAGAGGTTCCGAAGGTGGTGTCTGCTTATTCAGGAAAGAAGAGCAGAGCCATGTGGCAACGCGCAGACGTCGTGCTTGCACGGGAATTATGAGCAGGGAGGAAAAAATGGTTATTAAAGATGTGAATCTTGAAACAGTATGCGGAATTACCAGTGTAATACCTTTGAATTTGCAGCCGGAATTTGCATTCGCGGGGAAAAGTAACGTCGGGAAATCGTCGTTGATTAACGGCTTGATGAATCGTAAATCGTATGCCAGAATTAGTGCGGAACCAGGGAAAACGCAAACAATCAATTTCTATCATATTAATGATACCTTTTATTTGGTGGATTTACCGGGATATGGTTATGCCAGCAGATCAAAGGACGATGTCAGAAAATGGGGAACCATGGTGGAAAACTACCTGCACAGATCCAGAATGCTGCGCTTGGTTTTCTTATTGATTGATATCAGACATGAGCCCTCAGAAAATGATCATATGATGTATGATTGGATTCTTCATCAGGGTTTTGAACCAATTATTATTGCAACGAAAGCAGATAAAATTAAAAAAACACAGCTGCAGAAACAGATAAACCTTATAAGAAACAGTATGGGAATATCGCAGGAAACGGCTTTGATACCTTACTCAGCGGTAACCAAGCAGGGAAGAGAAGAAATATATGCTGTTATTGAGCAAAATATGCAGTCAGAAATGACGAGCGTTGATTAAAAGTACAGGAAGAATTATACTTGTATCTATAATGTGTACAGCTATACAAGAAAAACGCTGCTTGGAATAATGGATTGGGGGTATTAACCAAAAGCGTAAAAAAATGACACGGTGGGAACAACATGGAATTTGGTATTGAATGGAAAAAAGTAAAAAGAAAATTGAATTACAGAAAACTTGATGAGGTGGCTCTTGAAGGAATTGATCAGGGGAACATTCAGTCAGGCTATACAGTTGCAAAACTTGTCGGGGTGATTGAAGTTTCAATGATGGTTTCATCGTTGCTTCTTGGGCAGAAATGGGAGAGTACCGCTACTCTACGGGAATATCAGATTGCTTATCTTTTTCTTCTTTTGGCAAGTCTTTTTTTTGCTTTTTTCTGCAAAGCGTATCATAAAGTAGATCAGAAAAATCATCGGAAAGTACAGCGTTCTGTTATGCTGTATGTGCTATGCTGTACCTTTTTCGGTGTGTATGTGGCAGCGAAAGATTATAGCAGAGGATTCAGTCTTTTATCATTTATCACAATTGAAATAGTGATTTTCGGTTTTTTCCTTTTTAGTCCGACGGTTTCTTTTCTGCTTATTACAATATCTTTTGCGGGGTTTTACGGAATTATAAATGCAATTTCAAGTGTGACACTCGGAGACAGTGTCAATCTGTTGTTTCTTTGGATCGGTATTACCGTAATGAATATGGTTCGATACAGTATCCACCTTCGAGTGTTGGATGCCCAATCAGAAATGGTGGATCTTAATAATCAACTGCAGCAGGCAAATGAGAAACTTCTTTTATCTTCTTCCATGGATGTTTTGACAGGAATGAAAAACCGTTATGCATTGAGACAGGATCATAATCGTTTTATTGGTATGGATATTACTTTAATGATGATTGATCTGGATGATATCAAATTTTATAATGACACTTACGGACATGATGTGGGAGATGTGATTTTAATTGAATTTGGTAAAATTACCAAGAAATATTTTGGAAAAGAGACCTGTTACCGTTATGGTGGTGATGAATATCTGATTATAGTAAAGAATATCGCGGATGAAGTGTTTACAGAGACATTAAATGTCTGGAGGGAAGAATTTTTTCAGTGTGTGAATTTCCAATACGGATTTCATCCGACCTGCAGCGGTGGATATATCTTTGGAAAGGTAGAAGCTGAAGCGGATTTCCTCGCCATGATCAGAATGGCCGATATGAAGATGTATGAAGCAAAGGGACGGGGGAAAAATCTGATCATTGGAGCAGAATATGACGGGAATAGTGTTCTGGATGATAAAACGGTCATAGACAGTAAGATTCAGACAGAGGGCGTTGATACATTGACCGGGCTGTTCAACATGATGTACTTCAGGAATAAAGCCAGAATACTGCTTGATACGATCAGAGCGGATACACGTATTGAATTTGTTTATTTTAATATCAGTAATTTTAAGAAATACAATGAAAAATATGGATTTCATGAGGGCGATGTTTTTTTACGGGTCATTGCTGACATTTTGCGGGAAACCTTTCCGCAAAGATTGATCTGTCATCTTTCAGATGATCATTTTGCGGTAATGACTTATGCGGATTCTCTGGAAGAGAAGCTTTGCAGGATTCATGAAAGGGTCCTGGCATATAGTCTGCGTCCTGTTATGGTAATACGGGCAGGGATCTGTGGTTACGAAAACGGTTCGGATGATGTCGGTACGATTATAGATAAAGCAAGAATTGCGTGCGATAATACAAATGACCGATATGATGTTTTTTATCGTTATTATGATGATGAACTGGAGAAAAAGAAAAATCGACAGCAATATATTATCGATCATATAGATGAAGCAATTGAAAATGAATATATTCAGGCTTATTACCAGCCGATTGTCCGGACTATTACAGGTGAGATGTGTGGTGCGGAAGCACTTGCAAGATGGAATGATCCGCAATATGGTTTGCTGCGTCCAAATGATTTTATCGATGTTCTGGAAGACTTCCATTTGATTTACAAATTGGATTTTTATATGGTTGAGATGGTAGGCAGAGATTATGCAGAACGCAAAAGACGCGGAGAGAGCATGCTTCCGGTATCTGTGAATCTTTCGAGACTTGATTTCCGGCTGTTTGATGTTGTAGAGGCTCTTAAGGGCATTCTGCAAAAATATGATATGCCGGAAAAAATGTTGCATATAGAAATTACGGAGAGTGCACTTACAGAAGATTATGAAGAACTGATCGGTAAAATAGGTCAGCTTCGCAGTGCAGGTTTTGAAGTCTGGCTGGATGATTTCGGAAGCGGATATTCATCATTGAATATATTGCAGGATTATTGTTTTGATGTGATTAAAATAGATATGTTGTTCCTGAAAAAATTTGATCAGAATCAAAATTCACATTTGATCATTGCATCTGTTGTGGATATGGCAAAGGAATTGGGAATCACTACACTAACAGAAGGCATTGAAACCGTTCAGCAACTGGATTTCCTGAGGAAAATCGGATGTGAACGTGTACAGGGGTACTATTTCAGCAGGCCTGTTCCGGCAACCAGTTTCGGCAAGGGTGCAGATGGGTATTATATGAAAGCAGAAGATGAGTCACATTATGTATATTATAACGCCATTGGCCGGGTCAATCTTCTTAAACCGGTATTGAATGAAATGGCTTATCTGACACACAGACAGATAGGAGTCATTCCAATGGCAGTTATACAGTATAATGGATCTGCTTGCTCTTATCTGATGATGAATGAGGAGTATACAAAGTTTGCAGGCAGAACAGGGCAATTAGGAAAAGATGGGAATGAGAATCTTCTTATTGCGCTGGAAAGCTTGAATGGGATGAAATTTTCAGAAGCTGTGGATGCATGTATTGATAATGGTGAGTGGAGAAACTTTGAATATCTGAATGGAAATAACTGTTGCTCCATGCACATGCGTTATATTGCAAGTGAAGAGAATACAGGGGTTGTTGCAATTTTGCTGATGGCAATGAATCTGAGTAGAATGCAAGATGACAGAAACACTGCCTGGTAAGGAGTATGTTACTGGAAATACAGTAAAGGAACGTGTATACTGAATATGATACGAAATTCTGTTATACCAATATCTGAAGGACAGGAGAGAAAAAATGGGTTTTATGGAAAAGCTCAGGATTAATTATGTTGCAGATGCTGTCATCTGTATGATTATCGGACTGGTATTATTGTTATGGCCAGGGGTTACAATGGCAATCCTGTGTAAGGCACTTGCAGTAATGCTTGCAGTTGCCGGAATTATGATGATTATCAGCTTTTTTGTAAATAAGGAAGCAGGGGCCGGATATTCAGCGACTTTTGCGATTGGATTGATCATTGCGGTTATCGGAGTCTGGATTTTTACAAGACCGGAAGCATTTATCTCATTGATTCCGATTATTGCGGGCGTGATTATTGTTGTGAATGGAATTACCAATCTGGCACAGGCTATTTCGCTTGCGCAGGTTTCCTACCAGAAATGGTGGTTGGCATTTGTTTTTGCGGCTATTACCATTTTATTGGGTGCATATCTTGTATTTAAACCGGTAAGTGCAGTTGAACTGGCGGTAAGAATAATCGGAGTGATTCTGATATATGACGGAATATCCAATATATGGGTGGCTTCCAGAGTACATAAGTTTGTAAAAAATGCAAAACAGGATGCAGAAGCAATTGATACACAAGGTAAAGAAATAAAGTGAGATGATACAGAAAGGCTTCGTGCTTTGACAGACGAAGTCTTATTTTTATTTCACAGGAAATTTCACAAGCAAGATGCTTTCTTATGCAGAGAATAAATGGTGAAATCAGATGAAATGGAGAACACTCGAAACAGGATTGAGTCAGCAGGAACTGGAAGCGGCAGGCAGGCGGTATCATTTTGATATCCATAAAATGCCGGAGTTTATAATTAATTACCAAAAACTACAGCCGATGATTCATGCGGTTGCCTGTTACCGGATGGTAGATCAAAAAGAAAAAGATTATTTTGATCAGGATTTTTTTTCTTTATGTGGAAATGAAAAAGGTATGGCGGCAGCAATAATTACGCTTGGAAAAGCATATGATGATTATCAGGATTCCTACTTGCGTAGACAGGATATCGATCAGGCATATCAGATAGAATGCCTGGGAATGGAAATTCTGACAAAAGCATATCGTTCCTTTAATCTTATTTTACATGAAGAATTAAATTTATGGCCGGGAGAATATCGCTATCCCGGCAGTGATTTTGCATTGGAGCAGACAAAGACTATTTTTGAAATTCTTTCACAGAAGCAGGTAAGCTGTAACAGTGCGTGTGTACTGAATCCCCATAAAAGTGTGGCATTTATTGTGCCTTTATATGAAGAGCAGGTGCAAAATACACAGGCATGTGAAAACTGTAATAATATAAACTGTTTATACAGAAAGAATACGGAAAGCGAACAGGTGGATTCTTGCCAAAATGGGTTTATCCATGTGTATACAGGTGAGGGCAAAGGTAAGACTACGGCAGCAGTGGGACTTGCCGTCAGAGCAGCAGGAGCAGGAAAGAAAGTAGTATTTGCACAGTTTATGAAAAGCAGTGATACTTCAGAGCTGCATGCGCTTTGCCTGATTCCGCAGATTCGGATCATACGAAGTGAGACAGATCTTGGATGGCTTGATTTAGAAGACGAAAAAAAGAAAAGTGCATTCACGAAAGTACATGATCAAATATTGGAACAGGTTATACAATGTATTAAGCAAAGAGAATGTGATATTCTGATTCTGGATGAGATTACGTATCCCTACAATTATGGACTGATTGATAAAAACATGCTAAAGGAACTGATTCAAAATAAACCGCAGAACTTGGAACTTGTACTGACAGGAAGAAATGCAGATTCTTTTTTTATGGAACATGCTGATTATATTACGGAAATGAAATGTGTCAGGCATCCTTACGAAACGGGAATTGGTGCGAGAAGAGGAATCGAATATTGAGCAGAAAAAATGGCTATCGAAAACGCCGCAGGCCGCTGGTGGGGCTGATGATTCGACTGGTAATACTGGGAGTGCTGGCATGTGTTGCCTACACGGTTTATCAGAACAGAGAGAGTTATCAGACCGGACCGCTCAAAACACTGGGGGATACGGTACAGAAAGTAACAGATTTTGTAAAAAGTAATGATTTAAAAAACAATGATTTAAAAAA
>JAGOGF010000024.1:0-9453 GCA_017996845.1 Butyrivibrio sp. | reverse complement strand
AATGATTTAAAAAACAATGATTTAAAAAAGATTTCGGGTGAGACAAATATTTCAAATGGAGATATGAAAAACTATACCAACATAGTTCTTTTTGGTGTGGATTCCACGGAAGGAAATCTGGGAGAAAAGACAAGAACAGATTCTATTATCATCATGTCTATCAATAAAAAAGACGGACAGATCAAACTGGTATCCGTTTATCGGGATACCTATCTGAATGTCGGGAATGATCAATATACCAAGTGCAATGCGGCATATGCATATGGCGGGGCAGAACAGGCAATTAATATGCTGAACGCCAATCTGGACATGAATATCAGTGATTACGTGACGATTGGTTTTGGCGGTCTTGCCGACATCATTGATGATATCGGAGGGATATCCATTAATGTGGAAGAAGATGAGATTCAGCATCTGAACAACTACCAGTCTACGATGGCACAGGAACTGGGGGTGAGTTATACACCGGTAACGCAGACAGGAGAACAGATTTTGAATGGACTGCAGGCAACGGCTTACTGCAGAATCAGATATACCGCAGGAAATGATTTCAAACGAGCGCTGCGCCAGAGAACGGTTCTGACAGAAACCATCAGCGGTATTCGGAAAGCGCCTGTGACGGCAATTTTAAATGTGGCACAGGATATGACCAAATGGACGCATACCTCTTTTGGAATGACAGAACTGGTCAGTTTGATGACAGGATTCGGTAAATATAAAATGTCGGATACCAGTGGGTTTCCATTTGCAGATGCGATTGCAACCGCAAATCTGGGAAAAAGCAAGGGAGACTGTGTAATTCCGGTGACACTTGCAGGAAACGTAAAGGAGCTGCATGCATTCTTATTCGGAGATACGGATTATCAGGTTTCAGATACGGTGCAGACCTATAGCGGGCAGATTGCATCCGATGTGAAGCCTTATCTGAAGTGAAAGATGAAGACGTGCAAAGCGGGTTAACTGGTTTATTGGTTTTTTATGACTGTTTATGAATCCTTAATGATTTGAATATTGATTTTCCCAAAAACAATGTTACACTTGGTATAGAACAAACATAACAGGCAGGGCATTTTCAGGAAAAAGCAGAAAAGGGGATATCATGAATATACAGAAATTTACGCAAAAATCGATAGAAGCAGTGAATGGCTGTGAGAAAATCGCATATGATTATGGTAACCAGGAAATTGCGCAGGAGCATCTGTTGTATAGTCTGTTGACCATAGAGGACAGTCTGATTCTGAAGCTGATTGAAAAGATGGGAATCGATAAACAGACTTTTACCAGCCGTGTGGAACAGTCACTCCAGAAACGAACCAAAGTGCAGGGCGGACAGCCATATGTAGGAGCTGATCTGAACAAAGTGCTGGTAAGTGCGGAGGATGAACTGAAACCGCTTGGCGATGAATATGTTTCGGTTGAACATCTTTTTCTTGCAATGATCAAACATGCGGCAAAAGAAGTGAAAGACATTTTCAGTCAGTTTGGAATCAACCGGAACAGCTTTCTCCAGGTACTGCAGGAGGTAAGAGGAAACAGAACGGTTACAACAGATAACCCGGAAGCAACTTATGACACGCTTTCCAAATACGGAACAGAGCTTGTGGCAAAGGCGAAGGAACAGAAACTGGATCCGGTTATCGGACGTGACTCTGAGATTCGAAGCGTGATACAGATCCTGTCCAGAAAAACAAAAAATAATCCGGTGCTGATCGGAGAACCCGGAGTTGGCAAAACAGCAGTTGTGGAGGCACTTGCGCAGCGAATCGCAGGTGGTGATGTACCGCTTGGACTGAAAGATAAAAAAATATTTTCATTGGACATGGGTTCACTTGTTGCAGGAGCCAAATACCGGGGAGAATTTGAAGAACGGCTGAAGGCAGTACTGGAGGATGTGAAAAAAAGTGATGGAGAGATCATTCTGTTCATTGATGAGCTGCATACCATTGTAGGAGCAGGTAAGACAGACGGATCCTTGGATGCCGGCAATATGCTCAAACCGATGCTGGCACGTGGTGAACTGCATTGTATCGGTGCGACTACATTAAATGAATACAGACAGTATATTGAGAAGGATGCTGCACTTGAAAGACGTTTTCAGCCTGTAATGGTAACAGAACCTACGGTTGAGGACACCATTGCCATTTTGAGAGGTCTCAGAGAACGGTATGAAGTGTTCCATGGCGTGAAGATCATGGATAATGCACTTGTAAGCGCAGCTGTTTTATCGAACCGGTATATTTCAGACAGATTTCTGCCGGATAAGGCAATCGACCTTGTAGATGAAGCCTGCGCACTGATTAAAACGGAACTGGATTCTCAGCCGACCGAATTGGATGAACTCAACAGAAAAATCACACAGCTGAAAATAGAAGAAAGCTCCCTGAAAAAAGAAGATGATTCCCTCAGTAAAGAGCGTCTCATAACGCTGCAGAAGGAAATGTCGGAGTTGCAGGCAGATTATGATAATCGCAGTGCAAAATGGCAGAATGAAAAGACTGCAGTTGAAAAACGTGCGAATATCCGTAAGGAGATTGATGCGATAAAATCAGAAATCGAAATAGAGAATCGCAACGGAAATTATGCAAAGTCTGCAGAACTGCAGTATGGAAGACTGCCACAACTGGAAAAGGAACTGACACAGGCGGAAAAGGCAGAAGCGGACAATGCGAATGAAGAAGAGATTTCGCTTGTCAGGGAACGTGTCAGTGAAGAAGAAATTGCAAGGATCATATCCAAATGGACGGGGATTCCGGTTTCAAGACTGACAGAGAGTGAACGCAATAAAACCTTGCATCTTGGAGATGAACTGCATAAACGCGTTGTCGGACAGGATGAAGCAGTTACAAAGGTTGCAGAGGCAATTATGCGTTCCAAGGCAGGCATTAAGGATCCGACCAAACCGATCGGTTCATTCCTGTTTCTGGGGCCTACCGGGGTAGGAAAGACCGAACTTGCAAAATCACTTGCAGCATCGCTTTTTGATGATGAAAATAATATCGTCCGGATTGATATGAGCGAGTACATGGAGAAATACAGTGTATCAAGACTGATCGGAGCGCCTCCGGGATATGTCGGATATGAAGAAGGGGGACAGCTGACAGAAGCGGTCAGAAGAAAACCCTATGCGGTTGTTCTGTTTGATGAAATAGAAAAGGCACATCCGGATGTATTCAACATTTTGTTACAGGTGTTGGATGATGGAAGAATCACGGATTCACAGGGACGAACGGTTGACTTTAAGAATACGATTCTAATCATGACCAGTAACATCGGAGCGCAGTATCTGCTGGACGGGATCGGTGCAGACGGCAGCATCAGTGAGGAAGCACAGAACTTGTCCATGGAGGAACTACGGGCTCATTTCAGACCGGAATTTCTAAATCGTCTGGATGAGATCATTATGTTCCGTCCTTTGACAAGAGGCAATATCAGCGGAATTATCCGATTGATTGTGGAGGATCTGAACAGAAGACTTTCAGACAGAGAGATCAGTATCAGCCTGACGCCTCAGGCGCAGGAATATATCGCGGATCATGCTTATGATCCAACATATGGTGCAAGACCGCTCAAAAGGTATATCCAGAAATATGTGGAAACCATGTCAGCAAAACTGATTCTGGAAGATCAGGTTAATCCGCATGATCGTATTGAATTTGATGTAAAGGATAATGCGCTTGTGGCAGCCGCGATCCATCCTCCGGTAACCGGCAAAGTGCAAGAAGGGTGAGAAAAATGGACAATACTTTACCACAGGATCCGGTCATGCTTCTGAGTTTTCTGAATATGAAGCTCAGAGATCACTACAGCAGCCTGACAGAACTTGTAGATGACCTTGCAATCGGGCAGGAAGAACTGAAAGGTATCTGTGAGAAACTGGCTGCAGTGGATTATCATTATGATGCAGGAAAAAATGCATTCGTCTGAGTATTAGATGCAGAATCAGAAAAATAAAGAACGGGTATAACAGAAAATGCTGTTATGCCCGCTTTTTTGCGTATGCAGCAGGACGGATTTGTAGAAAATGAGGTTATTATGATACAAATGCAGAGAAAAAAGCAGGAAATAAGGCAGTGTGATGAAATTTATGGTACAATCAAAAACAGGTGGTTTGATACCGGAATCTGATTGAAATCATGATATAAAGGAGCATTCTATGGGAAAATATTTTGGAACAGACGGTTTTCGCGGAGAGGCAAATGAAGGCCTGACTGCTGATCATGCTTATACGGTAGGAAGATTTCTTGGCTGGTACTATGGAGAATGCAAAAGGCAGGCGGGAGATACTTCCGCACCGCGTATTGTAATCGGAAAAGATACACGCCGTTCAAGTTATATGTTCGAATACAGTCTGGTCGGTGGGCTTGTGGCATCCGGTGCAGATGCTTATCTTTTGCATGTTACGACAACCCCCTCGGTTGCATATGTTGCACGAGTAGATGAATTTGACTGCGGCGTTATGATCACAGCAAGTCATAATCCATATTATGATAACGGGATTAAGCTGATCAACGGGCACGGTGAAAAGATGGATGAACAGACAATCAATCTTGTCGAAGATTATATTGATGGACATTTGGAAGCATTTGGCAGGAAATGGACAGAACTTCCGTTTGCAAAAAGAGAACAGATCGGTTGTACCGTAGACTATGTTTCGGGAAGAAATCGGTATGTCGGATATCTGATTTCACTTGGGTTATATTCCTTTAAAGGTGTAAAGGTTGGTCTTGACTGCGCCAACGGCGCATCCTGGAATGTTGCAAAATCCGTATTTGATGCACTTGGGGCGCAGACCTATGTCATCAATGATGAGCCCAATGGTGTAAACATTAATAACAATGCAGGTTCAACACATATTGAAGGATTACAGAAATTTGTTGTGGAAAAGGGCCTGGATGTTGGGTTTGCCTATGACGGAGACGCAGACAGATGTCTGTGTGTAGACGAAAAGGGAAATGTGGTATCAGGCGATCATATCCTGTACATCTATGGAAAGTATATGAAGGATCGGGAGAAACTGACAAATAATACAGTAGTCACGACAATTATGTCTAATTTTGGTTTGTACAGAGCACTGGATGAGGCAGGAATCGGATATGCCAAGACACAGGTTGGCGATAAATATGTTTATGAGTACATGACGCAAAATAAATGTACCATCGGTGGTGAGCAGTCGGGACATATTATCTTTTCCAAATATGCAACAACGGGAGATGGTATTCTTACCAGTATTAAAATGATGGAAGTGATGCTGGCCCGTAAGAAGAAAATGAGTGAACTGGCTTCTCCGTTGGTTATTTATCCCCAGGTACTGGAAAATGTCCGTGTAACGGATAAGGCAGCTGCACAGGAAGATCCGGATGTACGTGCAAAGGTTGACCAGGTCACAAGGGAACTGGGCAATACCGGTCGTATCCTGGTAAGAGAATCAGGCACAGAGCCGGTTGTACGTGTTATGGTAGAGGCAGAGCAGAAAGATATCTGTCGCAGATATGTGGATGAAGTGATGGATGTGATTCGGGCAAAAGGATTTATGAAGCAGGCAGACTGATCGATGGATTTATTTGATTATGCAAGACAGAACAACATGAAAAAAGAATCTCCGCTGGCGGCACGAATGCGGCCACAGACACTTGAAGAAGTAGTGGGACAGAAGCATATCATCGGCAGGGATAAACTGCTTTACCGCGCCATTAAGGCAGATAAAATCAGTTCCATTATTTTGTATGGCCCACCCGGAACCGGGAAAACGACACTTGCGAAAGTAATCGCGCATACGACCAAGGCTGAATTTATGCAGATCAATGCTACGGTTTCCGGTAAAAAAGATATGGAAGAAGTTGTTGAAAAAGCCAGAAATAACCGCGGAATGTATCAGAAAAAAACGATTCTGTTTATTGATGAGATTCACAGATTTAACAAGGGACAGCAGGATTATCTTCTTCCTTTTGTGGAAGACGGAACGGTTATATTAATTGGTGCAACAACGGAAAATCCATATTTTGAGGTAAACGGTGCTCTTTTGTCCAGGTCTGTCATATTTGAACTTAAGCCGCTTACCCCGGAGGATATTGGATTACTGATCGATCGTGCGGTTCATGACAGTGAAAAAGGAATGGGCTCTTACCATGCCGAGATTAATGCAGATGCAAGAGATTTTCTGGCAGATCTTGCAGATGGGGACGCCAGGCATGCACTAAATGCAATAGAACTTGGAATTATGACGACTGAGCGCAGCTCCGACGGGAAAATTCATATTACCCGTCAGGTTGCGCAGGAATGCATCCAGAAGAAAGTCGCCAGATATGATAAAGACGGTGACAATCATTATGATACCATTTCAGCATTTATCAAAAGCCTTCGCGGTTCAGATCCGGATGCTGCGGTGTATTATCTTGCGCGGATGATTGTTGCAGGAGAAGATCCCAAATTCATTACGAGGCGCATGATGGTCAGTGCTTCAGAAGATATCGGAAATGCTGATCCACAGGCAATGCAGGTTGCAGTCAGTGCAGCACTTGCAGTAGAGCGTCTTGGGATGCCGGAAGCGAGAATTACGCTTGCACAGGCAGCAGCCTATATTGCATCAGCGCCTAAAAGCAACAGTTCAATTGTGGCAATTGATGAAGCAACACAGGCAGTCTATGATACAGGAAACCTTCCGATACCAGCTCATCTTCAGGATGCACATTACAAATCAGCATCCAGACTCGGGCATGGAATCGGATACAAATATTCACATGATTATCCGAATCATTATACAGAACAGCAATATCTTCCGGATGCACTTGTTGGAAAAGAATTCTATCATCCATCCGAAAACGGGTATGAAATAAAGATACGGGATCACATGAAATTCTTGAAGGACCATGCAGCAGATGAAGGGGATGACGGAACACAGACATAGAAAAAGAAAAAGGAGCAGGCATGGGCGCGGCAGGAAGGATCAACGACTCTTCCTACTGCTGATATGTATGTTTGCGGGTATTCTGATAGCCGGGATGGTTGCTGGTACTGTTTATATTGTCCATAAATGGATGGCGAAACCCAAAACGGTTCAGAGTTCCATTGGCACATCTGCCGTGCAGACGCAGATAGGGACCGATATTACAGACAGTGCACATCTGCCTGTGGACGATATGCTTACGGGAGTGGTATCTTCCGGGAAAGCAGTTTCAGACGCGCTTGCCAGACAACCGGAGAAAGTGGAACTTACACAGGATAATTCAGCAGATTTTCTGGAAATCGAATCCTGTGAGATTAGTGCACAGACTGGTAAAGTAGATATTTCTGTTACGGCGCCGGGGATTGCCATCAGTGATGATCCGTACTATTATCTTTTTAATGAAGCAACTTACGCAGAAGGACTGACGGATGGACAGGAATCAATTGCAAGCATTTATAAAGATTCCAAAATCTCTTTTTCTGTTAATCTGAATAATAAAAAAGCAGATTCAAGACTCTACGATAAATTTGTTGTAGCGGTAAAAAAAGACGGCGTATTTCTTCCAATCAGTCATGCCAGATATATCACAAACCCGGAGGCAGTTGCAGCCTATCAGTACAGTGGCATGAAACAGGATTCCATAAAGGGGCTGCTGGTGGATCCGACGAAGGTTGCAGGTTCTGAACTGGACGATCTGGGAGTAAACTATGCGACATATAATATCCCGCTTGCCAGGATTCTCGGGGGCACTTCCAGTGTTGCCTATCCGACCATTACGTATTCTTATGATGGTGTTACTTATCATTTCAATGGGGCAATCATTCATGAATATGACTATCTGTTTGAAACGTTAAATGCAAAGGGTATTGATATTGCGGCAATTATTCTGGATAATGCATCGACTTCTGCCTATCCGGAAATCACATATCCGACTGCCAGATGCGGTTCATCAGCTCCCTATTATATGTTCAATGCGTCAGATGAAGCAGGCGTAAAAGCGCTTTCTGCAATTGCATCTTTCCTCGCAGGGAGATACTCGGGAGACGGTCATGGCAAAGTCAGCATGTGGATCATCGGAAATGAAGTAAACGCCAGAAAAGAATGGAATTATATGGCGGCTACTGATATTGAAACTTATACAGCAGCATATACAAGGGCCTTTCGTGTGTTTTATAATGCGATTAAAAGTGTTAACGGAGGGGCAAAAATATATATGCCGCTGGATCAGCAGTGGGATCGCAACTGGAGTAAAAATCCGGATTATGACGGACGGGATATGATTGATCTGTTTGCATCTTCTATTCGTAAATACGGAGATATTGACTGGAATCTCTCACAGCATCCATATTCTTATCCTAATGGAAATGCGGCATTTTGGAATGTATCTGCTTTGGTGACACAAAGTGCGGACACCTCCATGATTACAATGGATAACATTAATGTTTTGACCGATTATATGGCACAGGATTCGATGCTCAAAACAAATGGAAAAATGAGGTCTATCATATTAAGCGAGATGGGCTATTCCTCTTCTTCCGGTCAGGAACTGCAGGCGGCGGCTTTTGCCTACGCTTATAAGAAAATGGTGGCAAATGGTCATATTGATGCTATGATGCTGTCAAGGCAGACAGATGCTTCGGATGAAATTGCGCAGTTCGGACTTGCGCTTGGACTGGATACGGTTGGCGGAAGTCACAAATATATATATAATGTATATAAATATATCGATACAGATCAGAGCGATACATATACAGCCTTTGCAAAGGCAATTGTGGGAAAAAATTTCTGATCGCAGGCAGGAGAATACAGTATGGCATCACAATATCTGACATTATACAAGATGATCGTGTTGTATATGCTGAATCGTTCTGATGTAACGCTCAGCAAATCGCAGATCTATGATTTTATTCTGGAAAATGAATATACAACGTTTCTGACACTGCAGGAAGTTTTTGGTGAGATGCGGGATCAGAAACTGGTCGTGGAGAAAATTTCACGGAATCGGACCTATCTGGAACTTACGGATGAGGGTAAGGAGGCTCTGCGCTTTTTTATCACAGAGATCAATCCTGCAATTATCCAACAGGTGGATGAATTTCTAAAGAAAAATCGCATCCGCCTTAGAAATGAGTCTTCCATTCTTGCAGATTATCTCAAAAGAACAAGTGGAGAATATGAAGCGCATCTGATGGCAAAGGAAAACGGAGAGGCGATCATTGATCTGAAGCTTGCGGTTCCGACAGAGGAGATGGCAGCTTTTGTTTGTGACAGATGGCAGAAAGAGAGTCAGACGATCTATCAGTATCTGGTAGACCGGCTTTTGACGGATAGTACGGATCAGTCACAATGAAAATGTTTTATATAGATTATGCGTTGACAAAGGTTCCGGGGTTTGATACAATACAATTCGTGACTTGAGAAAGCCATAAGCTGCTATAGCACAGTAGGTAGTGCGTCGCATTGGTAGTGCGGAGGTCACCAGTTCGATTCTGGTTAGCAGCTTTTTATGA
>JAGOGF010000264.1 GCA_017996845.1 Butyrivibrio sp. | reverse complement strand
CTCCAGATCGGCTTTCATTTTGGAGACAAGCTCTGCGTTGGAAGTGTACGTTTTCTTTTGTGTGGAAGCGGCAGCTGCAGTATCAGATTTTTCATATACGGCACCGCTTTCAGGGGTGGTCTTTGCTGCATTTTCAGTTGTTTTGTTTTTCGCTGTGTTTTCATAGGACGTATATGCAGTCGCAATGTTATTGGCAGCGGTAATTCCGTTTACGCTCATGGGAACTCCTTTTCCGTGCGCTTAACTCCGGCACCTGGCATGAATAATCACCATTTCCTCTATACAGATATCGGATATTTTGATGAAAACTTTATAGTAAAGTTTGTATTTCCGTGTAGAAATGTTTATACTATTGAATACAAAATCAAGAATATCAGCTAAACGAAGGGACCATAACAGAATGAAAGTAACCCGAAAGGCTTATGCCAAAATCAACCTGGGTCTGGACGTGACAGGAAAACGTGCAGACGGGTACCATTTGGTACGTATGATCATGCAGACAGTTGATCTGTATGACGTGCTGTCTTTTTCCAAAAGAGAGGACGGACAGATTCATATCATGACACAGTCGCAGGGAATTCCAACAGACCAGCATAACCTGATCTGGAAGGTATGTGCGCTTCTGACGGAACAATATAAAATAACAGATGGTGTTGATATCACACTGGAGAAAAATATTCCGGTTGCTGCCGGGATGGCAGGCGGAAGCACGGACGCAGCAGCGGCTTTTCTGGGAATGAATGAACTGTTTCAGTTGGGACTTACCAGGCAGCAGATGTGTGAACAGGGAGTGAAGCTGGGGGCTGATATTCCCTATTGTATTATGGGCGGAACAGCGCTTTCGGAAGGAATCGGAGAGATTCTGACACCGCTTCCGGATATGCCGGATTGTCAGATCCTGATCGCGAAGCCTGCGATCGGCGTATCTACAAGGTGGGTCTATACGGAACTGGATAACAGTGAGATCAGTGTGCATCCGGACATAGACGGCATCCGGCAGGCAATTGAGCGACAGGATCTCCAGGGAATACAGGTGCGTCTTGGCAATGTGCTGGAATCTGTTACAACAGCTAAGTATACGATTATCAGACAGATTGAGAAACTGATGAAAGAGAACGGCGCCGGTGGTGCAATGATGAGCGGGAGCGGCCCTACGGTCTTTGGAATATATGATGACAGGGCAGCAGCGCAAAAGAGTTATGCTGTACTGGAAAAGAGCGGACTGTGCCCGGAGCTGTATCTGTCTGCACCAATCAATCCCGGGCAGTAAATATTGGGAGGATAGCTTGAAAGAAAATGTGAAAGTGCATCTGATCGGAATTCATGCAAGGGAAGGAGAACGGTCAGAAAAAATTGTAACGCAGGCAACAGGCAGATACAGAGAAATTCCAAATGGCTGTGAGATCTGCTATACAGAGCAGGCAGAAAAAGAGCAGGAACAGGTAACAAGTACTGTCAGAATCTATGCAAATCGGTTGGAGATCATGCGAAGCGGTGCATATGGTTCAGATATGATTTTTGAAGAAAATGTGATACATCATACAGATTACACAACACCGTATGGTGCGATGGATATGGTGATTCGAACCTGCGGACTGGTGATTTTGCAGCAGGAGAGCGAAATACATGTTAATGCAGAATATGTACTGGAACTGAACGGACAGGAGATATCGCAGGCAATTATTTCGATGGAAGTTTCAGAACAGTGAAAAAAAGACTGTTGCAAATTTTTCTGCAACAGTCTTTTGATAACAACTATTATTATTTGATCGGTTTTGCGCCTGCTTTTTCCTGTGCAGCAGCAATTGCACGTGCAAAGAAGCCTTTTTTCTTTTCCTGCTTTAAAAGCGGTTTTCCGCGAAGCCCTTTCACTTCTGTTACGTAGATCCCACTGACTGTGGCCTTTACTTCTTTCTTTTCCGGAACCGAATCAAAGATTTTGGCATCGCATACCAGGTTCATTACCTGCGGACCGATCTTGGCTTTGATAATCGGAAGCTTGGAGCGGCGCATAAGCTTTGGCGTGGAGGCCATAACCTGCGGCGGCAAACCTGCTTCGTTGAGTTTCAAACGCTTCTTACTGATAATGAACATGGTGACCTGCTGCTTGGCAGCTTCCATCTGTTCCTGCTGTTCCGCATTCTTTTTCTGATATCTTTTACCAAGAATTGTCAGCACGACGATCAGTGCTACGACAATAACGGCAACGACAATAAATACAATCCATCCTGTACTCAAAATGGCAACCTCCGTTCGCAAATCATAGATTATGATGCAAGGAACATTTTAACATCCTTTGTATTCTTAGGCAACTGATTTTACTGCATTAAACAAATAAAACACTTTAAAGAAGGGCAAAGGTATGGTAGTATTTAACTGTTATTTTTGCAGAAAAGATCGCAGGATCATGGAAAAGAGGGTTATATGAAAAAGAAATTGGCATTTTTACTGGTACTGGCTATGGCCGGAGCCAGTCTGGCAGGCTGCGGAGCCGCTAGCAACGCAGATAATTCCGCATCAGGCGCATCCAGCGGAGCAACTTTGGGAGCTTCTGCAGACGCAGATGCTGCAGCCGGAACATCATTGATCGATATGTCCACCTTGGCGCTCGATGATACTTCTTATATC
>JAGOGF010000110.1 GCA_017996845.1 Butyrivibrio sp. | reverse complement strand
CAGAGTATGAGAATACAGTAGCAGAGATCATCCGGAATGTAAGAGAAGGCAAAGACAAAGCACTTTTTGAATATACAGAAAAATTTGATCATACACAGATGGATGCTGCGCATATTCGTGTTCAGCCGCAGGAGATCCGTGCTGCATATGACAGTCTTGATCCGGAACTGATCCGTGTCATGAAAAAAAGTGCTGAAAATATCAGGCTTTTTCACGAAAAGCAAAAGCGTAACAGCTGGATTGAAACAAAAGATGACGGAAGTATCCTTGGACAGAGAATTGTCCCGATTGAAATATCAGGTGTGTATGTTCCCGGCGGAAAAGCAGCATATCCATCCAGTGTTCTGATGAATGTCATACCGGCCAAAGTTGCAGGTGTGCAGCGTATCATTATGACAACACCTCCGCAAAAAGATGGCAGTATTAATCCCGGAACGCTTGCAGCCGCAGATATCGCGGGGGTTACGGAAATTTATAAGGTCGGTGGCGCACAGGCCATTGCAGCGATGGCATTTGGTACAGAGAGTGTCCCGAAAGTCGATAAGATAACAGGTCCAGGAAATATTTTTGTTGCACTTGCAAAAAAAGCCTGTTTTGGTTACGTCAGTATTGATTCCATTGCAGGGCCAAGTGAAATTCTGGTAATTGCGGATGAGACTGCAAATCCCCGTTATGTTGCAGCAGATCTTCTTTCTCAGGCAGAACATGATGAAATGGCAAGTGCCATACTCATTACCACCAGCAAACTGCTTGCAGAGCAGGTGTCAGACGAAATCGAAACTTTTCTGACAAAACTGTCCAGAGCAGATATTATCAGGAAATCGCTTGACAGTTACGGCTATACCTTTCTGGCAGATAATATGGCCGAAGCAGTTGAAGCTGCAAATGCTATTGCATCAGAGCATCTTGAGATCATAACGAGAAATCCTTATGAGGTCATGACGGGAATCAGAAATGCAGGAGCTATATTTCTGGGAGCTTATTCATCTGAGCCACTGGGCGATTATTATGCAGGCCCCAATCATATTTTACCTACCAACAGGACTGCAAGATTCTTTTCACCATTATCGGTAGATGATTTCGTGAAAAAAACAAGTCTGATATCCTATTCGGAACAGGCACTGCGGGATGCACACGAGGATATTGAACTTTTTGCAAAAAGCGAGGGGCTTACCGCACATGCAAACAGTATTGCGGTTCGATTTGAATAATACGGATTGACCAAACCAGTCTGCATATTAGCATGTTTTGACTTGACAAGTCAAAATGATAAGCCGAGACTCAATCGGTCAATTGAATGTATCAAGCTGATTCAATAAGAATACCTATTATAAAAAGTCTGGCGTTAGGGCAGTACAATCTGAATTACAGTTAATAGCTGTCGGGAGAATAATATGAGCCGAATTGGGAAGGTACATCGAAAAACAGGAGAAACTGACATTGAGATTTCAATCGATTTAGACGGAAGCGGAATATGTCAGATTGACACAGGAATTGGTTTTTTTGACCATATGCTGTCTGCATTTGCAAGACATGGTCTGTTTGACCTTACGGTTAAAGCCAGAGGTGATCTGAATGTTGATGGTCATCATACGGTGGAAGATACCGGTATCGTGCTGGGAGAAGCCATTGCAGCGGCAATTGGTGATAAAAAAGGTATTCGAAGGTATGGCTCCATGATACTTCCCATGGATGAATCACTGGTACTATGTGCAGCAGATCTCTGCGGAAGACCATATCTGGTCATGGATGCACATTTTGAAGCTCCCATGGTAGGAGATTTTGATACGGAACTGGTTCATGAATTCTTTTATGCAGTATCTTATTCTGCGGCTATGAATCTTCATTTACGTGTTTTGACGGGCAGCAATGCACATCATATCATTGAAGCGATGTTCAAGGCGTTTGCGAAGGCACTTGACGAGGCATCTTCCTTTGATCCGCGTATAACGGATGTTCTCAGTACCAAAGGCAGTCTTTGATACAAAAATCAGAAATGAGGTTTAAATCATGATAAAGAAATTTGTACCATGTATTTTTCTGCGGAACGAAAAAGCTGTTGCAGGTTTTTTTGATGATACGATCATAAGCGAGAATCCGACTGCACTTGCCATGCAGTATAATGATGACGGATGCGATGCATTAATTGTTTTCGATCTTTCGGATAATGATATGCAGCATGATGCCGCAATTGATATGATACAGGACATCTGTTCCGAAACGGATGTTCCTGTAACAGGTGCGGGCAACATTAAACGGATGGAGGATGTGAAAAAGCTTCTTTATGCCGGTTGCAAACGTGCTGCACTCAACTTTGCAAAACAGGGAAATATTGATATTCTGGAGGAAGTTTCACAGAAATTCGGGAAGGATAGAATCACGGTATGCTATACTTTGCAGGATCCTGTAGCGGATAACAGTGCACTGATTTTACAATATGCATCCGAACTGATCTTGATTGACGCGGATATGGCGCAAAAACCATTGTTGCCTGAGCTTCCCAATATTCTATGTCTGACAGAAGCAAGCGAATCTTTTATTCTGCAGAGTTTATCAGAAAAAGGCATTTCGGGGATAACGGGTCCTGCAATGAATCTGCTGGAAGACCGGATGGCTGAAATGAAGCAGCACGGTAAAAAAAGCGGGCTGGAAATGAATGTTTTAAACCCATCCTTTGACTGGTCAGATTTTAAGTATAACAATGATGGGCATGTGACTGTTGTTGTTCAGGATTATCGTACAAATGAAGTACTGATGGTTGCCTATATGAACGAAGAAGCATATCGCAAAACCCTCGAAACAGGCCGCATGACATACTATAGCAGAAGCAGGGATGAATTATGGATAAAGGGTGCGACAAGCGGACATTATCAATATGTGAAATCACTCACGGCTGACTGTGACATGGATACTATTCTTGCAAAGGTCAAGCAGATTGGAGCTGCCTGCCATACCGGAAGTCACTCCTGCTTTTTCAATGAAATTGCTGCAAAAGAGTATCATGAAAAAAATCCGCAGAAAGTACTGGATAAAGTATATGAAGTGATTGCGGATCGAAAAGAGCATCCAAAGGAAGGCTCCTATACGAATTATCTTTTTGACAAAGGCCTCGATAAGATATTAAAAAAATGCGGAGAAGAAGCTACAGAAATTGTAATTGCAGCCAAAAATCCAAATGAAAAGGAAATCGTATATGAAATGTCAGATTATCTCTATCATATGATGGTGCTGATGGTTGAAAAGGGCGTTTCCTGGAATGATATTACGGATGAACTTGCGAGGCGGTGACAGTTATTCACCGTTTAGGCAGATGCAACAGAAATTTGCAGATTCCTGTAACCTATGTTAAATTAAAAGAACGGGCTGTCAGCCCTGTTCCATAAACAGAACATCAAGACAGCCGGGTATCGTTTTATTCTGATATCCTGGGCTGTCTTTTTTGATAAGGGTATCTGGCCGATTCAGTGGATTTGCTGATGCTGATCTGATGGATATGATATAAAAGAAAACTGAAATGAGGAAACGTATGAATGAAAAACTTGCGCTGTCAGATGATATTCTACTGAGCATTGAGAAACCGGAGCGCTACATTGGCAGTGAAATAAACAGTGTCATAAAAAACAGGGAAGAAGTGAAACTTCGCTTTGCATTTTGTTTCCCCGATGTATATGAAATCGGAATGTCACATTTGGGGATACAGATATTATATGGTTTGTTTAACTCTTATCCGGATGTCTGGTGTGAAAGAGTTTATTCACCATGGACAGATCTGGATCGTATGATGAGAGACAATCATATTCCGCTTTTTGCATTGGAATCACAGGATCCTATCAGGAATTTTGATTTTCTGGGATTTACGCTTCAGTATGAAATGTGCTATACAAACATTCTGCAGGTGCTTGATCTTTCCGGAATTCCGCTTTTATCGGCAAAGCGAACGTGGGATGATCCGATTGTGATCGGCGGCGGTCCCTGCAGTTACAATCCGGAACCGATTGCTGACTTTTTTGATCTGTTCTATATCGGCGAAGGTGAGACGATGTACCGGACGCTGTTCGATCTATATGAAAAGGCAAAAGCAGATGGCATTTCCAGACATGATTTCCTGGTTCTGTGCGCAAAGCTGCCGGGTATCTATGTTCCTTCGTTATATCATGTAACCTACAATGAGGACGGGACAATCAAGGCAATGACCCCTATAAAAGAAGGCGTTCCGGATCATGTATCCAAAGAGATGGTTACAGAAATATCAGACTGCTATTATCCCATGAATCCGGTTGTTCCGTTTATAAAAGCAACGCAGGACCGTGTTGTTCTCGAAATTATGCGCGGCTGTATCAGGGGCTGCCGCTTCTGCCAGGCCGGGCAGCTGTACAGACCGCTCAGAGAACGGGATGTGAAAGTTCTGGAACAATATGCAATTCAGATGCTCAAAAGTACCGGGCAGGAAGAAATATCTCTGAGTTCTTTGAGTTCAAGTGATTATTCGCAGTTGCCGGAACTGGTAGATTTTCTGATCAAAGAGTGCGGAGACCGCAAAATCAATATCTCTTTACCTTCACTTCGAATTGATGCATTCTCGCTGGATGTTATGAATAAAGTGCAGGATGTACGGAAAAGTTCTCTGACATTTGCCCCGGAAGCAGGTTCACAGAGACTTCGTGATGTCATTAATAAGGGACTCACGGAAGAAGATATTTTACATGGTGCACATGATGCATTTGTGGGCGGATGGAACCGCGTAAAACTTTATTTTATGCTCGGACTTCCAACTGAAACAGAAGAAGATATCGCCGGTATCGGTGACATTGCAAATAAAATAGCTGCAGAGTATTTTGATACGCTGCCAAAAGAAAAAAGAGGCGGCAGAACAATTGAAATTGTTGCCAGTACATCTTTTTTTGTTCCCAAACCGTTTACTCCGTTTCAGTGGGCACCGATGAATACAAAAGAAGAGTTTCTGGATAAAGCAAATAAGACAAGACGAGGCATCATGTCGCAGCTGAATCAGAAGCATATCAAATATAACTGGCATGAAGCGGATGCCAGTATGATGGAAGGTGTATTTGCACGTGGAGACAGAAAACTTTGTAAAGTTATCATGGATGCTTATCATAAAGGCTGCCTCTATGACGCGTGGGGAGAATATTTTAAATTCGATACCTGGATGGAAACCTTCAAGGAAGATGGTGTGGATCCGTTTTTTTATACGACCAGAAAGCGTAGTGAGGATGAAATCTTTCCCTGGGATATTCTGGACTGCGGCGTAGACAAGAAGTTTTTGTATCGGGAATGGCAGAATGCACTTTCAGAAAAAGTATCTCCAAACTGCAGGAAGCAGTGTCTGGGGTGCGGAGCCAGAAAATATGACACCGGTGTATGCATGGAGGAACGGGAATGAATAAGGTCAGATTGAAATTTTCCAAAAACGGACCGATCCGTTTCATAGGCCACTTGGATGTGATGCGCTATTTTCAAAAGGTAAACCGCAGAGCAGAAGTGGATATAAAATATTCAGAAGGCTACAGCCCGCATCAGGTGTTGTCTTTTTCACTTCCGTTAAGTGTCGGGGCAACAAGCGACGGTGAATATCTGGATATGACACTGAACAGCCTGGACAGTATAGAAAATCTGATTGCGCGTATGAACGCAGTCATGCATGAGGGTATTGTGATTTTGAACGGAAAAGAACTGCCGGAAATAACGCCAAAGGCTATGACAATCGTTGCCGCAGCCGAATATCTGGTCTCTTTCAGGCAGGGAAAAGAACCGGACTGCGATTGGGAATCTCTTCTGATGGAATATTATTCTTCGGAACACATGGAAACACAGAAGAAGACCAAATCTGGAGAAAAAACAATTGATATGAAAACATTAATATACCGGTTGGAAGTCACGCCGGAACACGAGGTGCATATGCTTGTCAGTGCCGGCAGCATTGACCATCTGAAGCCTTCGCTGATCATGGAAAGCTTTTTGCATACGCAAAATGAAGAACTGAAGCCTTTTGCGTTATCTGTGCACCGGATGGATACCTATCTGCAGGGGCAGGATGAAAGCGGAACTTATATTGAACCGCTGATCTGCAGAGATGAAGATGGGAAAAGAGTATATCTATGAATCAGATTATTGTTACCAAAATAAATGGTGCATCTGTTTACTGTGCAATGATACAGGACAGGCTTGAATATCTGGAATGGGATGCACAGGATCAGACAGATGAAATATGCATCGGCCGCGTTGAAAATATCGTTGAAAATATACACGCTGCTTTTGTCCGTTATGACAAAGAAAAAACAGGCTATCTTTCTTTGAAGGATGTTGTTTCGGGCGCTGTTCTGAACAGGCCTTTTCAGGAAAAAGACAAACTTCGCTGCGGTGATGAGATTGCTGTACAAATCAAATCGGCAGCACTTAAGACCAAACAGCCTCATTTATCCTGCCAGCTCAGCCTGGCCGGAAAGTATGCTGTTGTAACATTGGGGAAAAGAGGAATCGGATGCTCTTTGAAATTACAGGACAGTATTCGTGATCAACTGATCCGCTTTGTCAAAAATAGTCTGGGGAGTGAACATCCCTTATTAAATGAATATGGTGTTTTGCTTCGGACGGAAGCCGGAAATACAGATACAGAACCGGACGAAGTGATAAAGGAGATTGATGACTTATTTCAGCAAATGTCCAAAATGCTTTTACATGCAAGATCACTTGCTCTTTTCAGCATTCTTTATCAAAAGGATCTGCTTACGGCAGTAAATGATCATCTGATGAATCTATATCATTTTTGCTGCAAGGCAGGAACAGAAGCAGATGAAATGATCCTTCTCACAGATGATATTCAGATAAGAGAAAGCTTAACACAGTGTGATCTGAAGAAAATTCATCAGGAAATTGAAATTGCATATCATGATCCTTCTGAAAGTGATTTGAAGCTTTTGTATGGGCTTTCTGCTAAAATTGAAGATTGCATGAAAAAAAAAGTATGGCTTAAATCAGGTGGCTATCTGGTTATCGAACAGACAGAAGCCATGAATGTTATTGATGTCAACAGTGGGAAAAATATTGCCGGAAAACATAATATTTTTGCAAAAGTAAATATGGAAGCAGCTGTAGAATGCATGCGCCAGATTCGACTGCGTAATCTTACAGGGATGATTCTGATTGACTTTATCAACATGGAGAGTGAACAAGAGTATATAGAGCTGGAAACTGAGATCAGAAGCCTATGTCAGCTCGATCCGGTGATGGTTCAGTTTATTGATTTTACAGGACTTGGTATTGCAGAACTTACGAGAGTAAAAAAAGGCAAATCACTTATTGACAATCAGAATAACCAATGATATTATAATCGAGTATGCCGCTTAACGAGGCATAAGTGGGTTCGTTTTTATATGACTCCGCCACAGTTAGCGAGTTTTGAGAGAAGGAGGTACCTTATGTACGCAATTATTGTTACAGGTGGAAAGCAGTACAAGGTTTCCGAAGGCGATGTGATCAAGGTTGAGAAGCTTGATGTTGAAGCAGGCAAGAAGATTACTTTTGATCAGGTAATCGCAGTAAACGATGACACGGTTCTTAAGGTTGCTGGTGACGTTGCAGATGCTAAAGTTGATGCTACGGTTATGGATCAGGGACGTGGTAAGAAGGTTATTGTTTATAAGTACAAGAGAAAGACTGGCTATCACAAGAAAAATGGTCACAGGCAGTCTTTTACACAGGTTCAAATTGACAAAATTACAATGTAATTGGTCAGTTTCCTGAAGATGTAGAAGTTTGAATATTGAATGTGAATAAACAATGACAGAAATAATAATTTTTAAAACATCCAAAGGACATTTTAGAGGATTTGAGTGCAATGGGCATGCAGGCTTTGCTGATTATGGCAAAGATGTGGTGTGTGCTGCAGTCTCAGTTCTTACGATTAATACAATCAATTCTATCGATCAGCTGACCGGGGATCAGATTGCAGTGTCGGAGGATGGGAATGCAGGAATCATTTCCTGTCGTTTCATAAATGATATTTCGGAGAAGACAGATCTGCTGATGCAGTCATTTGAGCTTGGAGTCAACAGTATTTACAAACAATATGGGAAGAAGTACTTAAATATTAAAATCAAGGAGGTGTAAGCTATGTTAAATATGAACCTTCAATTTTTTGCTCATAAAAAGGGAGTAGGTTCTACCAAAAATGGTAGAGATTCCGAATCCAAGAGACTTGGAGCAAAAAGAGCAGATGGGCAATTCGTAAAAGCTGGAAATATTCTTTACAGACAGCGTGGAACACATATTCATCCTGGCGTTAATGTTGGTATCGGAAGCGATGATACATTATTCGCTCTGATTGACGGCGTGGTCAGATTTGAGCGTAAAGGCAGAGATAAGACTCAGGCCAGCGTTCGTCCGGTCGAGAATAAG
>JAGOGF010000263.1 GCA_017996845.1 Butyrivibrio sp. | reverse complement strand
TGTCAGCATTTCTGATCATAATATGAACAGCCAGCTCGCTGCACGTTCAGACAACACTGCAGGTTATATTCGTTTTGGAAATGCGCAATATCTTGTTACTTCCACTACCGGATCAAAATATGGTGTAAAGATCGTATCACTGATTCCTGTTTCTGAAATTACCGCACAGTTTAAGAAGGCACAAAGTATCACCATCCTGCAAAGTCTTTTTCTGCTGGCACTTGCAGTTCTGTCCATATATTGGCTGATTCGTAAAACTACCGCTCCGCTTTCACTTCTTGCCGACAAGCAAAAGGATGTCGGCGGCGGCGACTTTTCCCGGATTCATATTGAAGGATGCCAGGAAA
Source organism: Butyrivibrio sp. (assembly GCA_017996845.1). The sequence continues at coordinate 2,285 of JAGOGF010000263.1, read as the reverse complement.
TCAGCAATCTGAGCAACAGTTTCAATGAAATGACTGCACATATTGATGAACTGATCCGTGAAAATTATATGACACAGCTAAATGAAAAAAATGCACGACTGGCTGCTCTGGAAGCACAGATCAATCCGCATTTTCTGTATAATACTTTACAGGCAATTGGCTCAGAGGCACTTTTGAATGACCAGAAAAACATCTACAGTATGCTCACTTCACTTGCCTCCAGCCTTCGTTATTCCATTAAAGCTCCCAATATTGTGACTCTGGAAGATGAACTGCACTATGTAAATGATTATATTATGCTGCAGAAAATCCGCATGGATGATCATCTTTGTGTCACGCAGACGGTAGATGAAAAAGCACTTACTGCTAAAGTTCCCAAAATCAGTTTACAAACCCTTGTGGAAAACTCCATTTTGCATGGTCTGCAGGGCAGCCATACACATATACACATTTCTCTGAATGTTTTCTACCGGGACGATGACCTGTATCTGTGTGTACGGGATGATGGCTGCGGAATAGACAATGCCTCACTGATGGAACTACGTGAAAGTCTGCATGTACAGACGCTTCAGGATACCGGAAAATCAATTGGACTGGTCAATCTGTACAATCGGATCCATCTGATGTATTCTGACCGTGCAAATCTGCAGATAGACAGTCAGACAGAAGAACCTTCCTATACTCTTATCACTTTGAAAATTCCGGCTGTGAAGGGAGAACTGACCGATCTGCAAAAGGAGGAAATAACCGATGAAAACACTTATCGCCGATGACGAGCGTCCTGTCAGAATTGCTATCAGTAAACTGGGACAATGGGGGAAATATCATCTGGAGCAGCCTGTCCAGGTCGAAAACGGGCAGGAAGCACTCCTTGCCATGTATGAGCTCAAACCTTCCATTGTTTTCGTAGATATACAAATGCCGGTCATGAATGGCCTGGATTTTCTGGAAAAGGCATCTGTCGAATTCCCGGGTACCGTCTATATCATTGTGAGCGGATATGACGAGTTCTCTTATGCGCAAAAGGCAATTCATTACGGTGCAATCGATTATCTTCTCAAACCCATTGAGGAAGATAAGCTGAATGCTGCCATTGAAAAGGCTGTTCGCATGCTTTGTCCTGATTTTCCAGGTAACTCTCAGATGCAGGATGCCTCTGATATCAAGGCTGAAGAAGTAATCGAGATCATAAAAGAAAAGATAGACCATGAATACAGTGAAAATATTCGAATCAGTGACTTTTCCACAAAATACTTTTTTTCCAAAGAATATCTGTCTAAACTTTTCAAGACCAGATATGGAATCGGTATTTATGAATACCTGCAAAAAGTCAGAATGGAACGCGCCGCTGCCCTTCTGCGTGATCCTGATATCAAGATTCTGGATATCTCATCACGCATCGGGTATACGGACAATAATTATTTCAGTAAAGCGTTTCGAAACTATTATAATCTGACGCCGACAGAGTTCCGTAAACAAAAGGAGTAAAGAATCCGTTCATTTTATTAAACCTTTCTTTTTTCCCAGTTCATCAAATAATTGTGAAAAGCTGTCATACTGTTCACAATTTGAAAAAAGGAAGGAGTCCGGCAGTTTCATGATCTGCTCAACATCATAGGTCTGCAGCAATGGCTTTAAAATGTATTTTTCCTCCAACGTATACAAAAGCGCACGCTGCCTGAATTCCAATACGTACCTGTCTGCTTTTGTAGCCTGTGAAAATCCTGAATTGCATAAGTATTCCACTGTTTTTTCAGCCCTGTCTGCTTCCATATGGTGATTCCACAAAAGTGCGATCTGTTTCTGTAACTGCATCCATGGTGAATCTTCTCCGGGTATGACCATCCCCATAAATCTGGCATCCTTATAAGACCATAGGGTAAAGGATATATCATACTGATCAAATAGATCCAATGTATCCCTGATTAACGGAAAAGTCTTTTCGAATCCGTTTGTTGCTATTTCATAACCTGCTTCTCCGCACAATATGGGCCTTTCATACTGCTCTGCCGATGCGATCAGCTGCTGCATGACCTGCGCAAATTTTTCCTTCCGCACCGCGGGATCATAGTTGTCATCATACAGATCCGGATACCACACTGTCGGATAAAAATGGAATTCCAGCGCAAGCTGCTCTTCTGCAATTCCCTGCATACAGTCAAAGCAGGATGCAAAATGATCCCCTTCCAGAAAAATGATATGAGCAGGATCATTGGCACGAATTGCGGCAATCACTTTTTTATAAAAATCATTCAGTATCGCCGCCGCATTCTGTACCGCAATTC
>JAGOGF010000262.1 GCA_017996845.1 Butyrivibrio sp. | reverse complement strand
ATCAGCGTTTCAACTCCGCCAAGACTCTCTGCAAAATGAATCAGCCTGACTCTGTCAAGCAGTTCCGGAACTCTCTCCTTCCGATCAACTGCAAAAGAAATCATAGCGCCAAATCCGGTTGTCTGTTTTTCAGAGATTTCGTAGCCCCGGCTTCCTTTTATTCCGGGATAAAAAACGCTGGTCACACAGCTGCAATCCTCCAGCCATCTTACCAATGTTTTTGCATTTTCCTGTGCTTTTTCCATTCTGACCGGCAGCGTCTGAATCCCCCTTGTTACCAGAAAACTGTCAAACGGAGATAATACGCCCCCTGTCGTCATTGCTATCATATGCAGTTTTTCACTCAGTTCTCTTGTCGCCGCAACCACAATTCCTGCAAGTGTATCATTATGTCCTGCCAGATATTTGGTTGCACTGTGAATGACCAGATCTGCTCCCAGTTCAATTGGTTTTTGAAAATAGGGAGATAAAAAAGTATTGTCCACAATCAGGAGCAGTTTATGACGATGTGCTGTTTCCGCCATTTTCCTGATATCTACAATATGCATCATCGGATTCGTGGGAGACTCAATATAAACCGCTTTTGTCTGCTCGGTAATGCAGGACTCTGCATCGTCCTGCGAACAGTCCATATGCGTAAAGGTAAGTCCGTTTTTTACACCAACTTCATCAAACAGCCGGATGCTTCCTCCATAAAGATCAATATCTGTTATTATGTGATCTCCCATATGAAACAGTTCCAATACTGCCGTTACTGCTGCCATTCCGCTTGCCATCGCTACCGCACCTGCTCCGTTTTCCAGTGCTGAAACAATTTTTTCCAGATGCTCCCTCGTCGGATTCTGTGCTCTTGAATAATCGTACCCGGTGCTTTTACCCAATTCGGGATGCGTAAACGTCGCAGACTGATAAATCGGAAATACAACTGCGCCCGAACAGTCACAACCTCCTTCATCGTCCCCATCATCTCCGTACAGACATTTTGATGCAAATCCGTAACTCATTTCTTATCCTCCTAATTCCATATCATATCCATATGATTACTATTGAAATTATATGGTAGACCAGAAAGAAGCGCTAATATGAAAAAGTTCTTTTTAGTTCAAAAAAAATCTTATATCAAAATTCTTTTATCAGTTCCTTTATGATATTGGTCATAAGCGCCAGCTCATCTACTGTTGTATACTCCTGTGTCGTATGAATCTGATGCATGGGATTATAAATACATAATCCATGAATGCCTTTTCTAATGAACACATTGTTATCACTGCCGCCAAAGGAAGGTTTTGCATACGGCTGAATTCCCAGCTTTGTCAGAACCGTTCTGTACCGAACCAGTGCAGGGTCGTTATCTGCAATATGATAGGCAGTCAGATGAATATTCCGCCTGCTTTCTATGGATGCACCCTGCCTGTCTGCTTCCTGTCTGAAAACGGAAAGTGTGTCCTCATATGCCTGTAATGCATCTTCATGAACCGCACTCCGGATCTCTCCCTTGACAGTCACTTCATCTGAAACAATATTGGTTGCTGTTCCGCCCTGTATCATTCCGATGTTAAGTGTTGTATGGTCATTCGACCAGCCCTGCCTGATCTGACTGATTGCTGCTGCAGAAACTGCAATTGCATTAATCCCCTTATCCGGGTCAAACCCTGCATGCGCAGCTTTTCCATGAATTTTTATTTCAAATGAAAGCAAAGTCGGTTCCTGTGCAGAATAAGACCCCGCGACATCACTGCAGTCCAGGACATATGCCTGTCTTGCAAAATCTGCTCCTTCTGCTATCGCAGAAAATCTTGAAAAATCAAAGCAGGAAGCGCCTACCGTATATGCTTCCTCTGCAACCGTAAACAAAAGCTGCACCTCCCGGTGCATTCTATTTTCCTCCTGCAGTTCCTGTACCGCCTCAAAGATAATCGCAAGTGCTGCCGCATCATCCGCGCCCAGAACCGTTGTACCGTCACTGGTAATTCTGCCGTTCTCGTGTACTTCTGCGCTTTTCCTAAGTCCCGGAGCAACTGTATCCATATGCGCCGTTATCAGCAACGGGCCTCTCGATATTTTCTCCGGGTCCTCATCTGGAACAATTCCATACAGATTTCCGGCATTTCCTCCTGTTTTTTCCCCTGTATCATCCTCCAGAAGCTCTACTCCCAGTCCCAACCAGATTTTTTTCAGATAATCAGCCATCCTTCTTTCCTTGAATGATAAGGAATCAATTGAAACAAGTTCCCGAAACTGATCGGTCAGACGTTTTCTGTTTACTTCCATTTTTCCTCCCATGCATTCTTTTATGATACGTTTTGTATTAATCATAGTATTTATATATGAATTGTATGTTTATAAATATACCGCTCTGATAACGCGCTGTCAAATAAAAAACAGCAGATCATTTTGATTCTGATCTGCTGCAGCTTCCTGTTTCTGTTATTCAATTCCCGCTGCCATCAGCAGCTGCCTGGTATACGCTTTCTGCGGCGACCTGTATATGTCATCCGTTTCTCCATATTCAACAACTCGGCCATCCTGCATAATCAGTACATGATCACACATCTCATACACAACCCGGAGATCATGAGAAATAAACAGAATGGACAACCCCAGATGCTGATGAAGAGAATGAAGAAGTTCCATGATCTGCGCCTGAATTGTCACATCA
>JAGOGF010000109.1 GCA_017996845.1 Butyrivibrio sp. | reverse complement strand
CTCTTTTTCCTTCTTATCATTGGTCTCTATAAGATGGTCTACATATAATCTGTAGCCCTTATCCGAAGGAATTCTTCCTGCCGAGGTATGCGGCTGTACTATATAGCCCATCTCCTCTAAGTCGCTCATCTCATTTCTGATTGTTGCCGAGCTCAGATTAAGATCTGTATATTTTGAAATTGTACGTGAGCCAACCGGCTCTCCTGTGGCGAGATAATTGCGGATGATTGCATCCAGTATGGTAAGCTGTCTCTCGCTCAATTCTAGTTCTTTGTTTTCATTTTCCATTGGTCACACGCTCCATCTGAAGTATGCTTTTAATTTGTTAGCACTCTGTATTTTGGAGTGCTAATTTTTTATCTGTACATAACATACCACCACCTATTAGCAATGTCAATAGCTGAGTGCTAATTATTTTGTGAAGATTTTGTGAAGCCTTGATTTTACGGGCTTCACAGGGATTTTTCACTTGCTTTCGCACTCGATTTTCTTGATTTGACCACATTTTTACGACAAATTCTTGGAAAAATATATTCGTCTGATTTTCTTACCACATTTTACGACAACGACTTATGGTTTATACCACAGCAGGTACGGTTTCTGGCAGGTTCATTTTGGACATCTCGTTCTCCACATGAGACTTTTCTGCAATATGATTATAGACATTCATTGTAATCTGTGCATCTGAATGGCCCATCACATACTGCATAACTTTGGGATTGACGTTATTCTCACCCAGTCTGGTACATCCCGTATGACGAAGGGTATGCGATGAAATAGGAGGCATCAGCTCCGGCTCTCTCTTCTCTTCTTCTGCCAGTTTGCTTTCTTTCTTATTATAGGCATTGACAATATTTTTCAGAAAGCTGTTCACTCCCGCCGGCATGATCGGACGCCCATGCTTTGTATTGAAGATGAATCCACTACGTCCACCGATCTCCACATTACTCTGCAAACCAAGCATCAGATTCAGTTCTCTCTGCTTACGGAACGCATCATATACCATCTGTGTCATAGGAATGTCTCTGATTCCTGCATCCGTTTTGGTTTCTGAATCATGGAAACAATATCCTTCATCACCTTCATAATACACAAGCTGTCCACCTACATGAATCTCCCTGTTCTTCATATCCACATCTGACCAGGTTAAGCCGATAGTCTCACTCACTCTCAGGCAAGCTCCAAACATAACCTGCATCATTGGAAGATGAGGCTTATACACATTACTCTGTTCAACAAACTTCAGGAGTTTTTCCTGCTGTTCCAGTGTCAGTGCTTCTTTCTCCTTTGCCGGAGCCCCATAATCTCCAAGTGTTCCAGTTACCGGATTCTTACGGATAATCCCGTCTTCCACTGCCAGTTCAAAACTGGGATTCAATAAACCATAAAGACCTTTGATCGTACTGTGTGCCAGTCCTTCATCTGACAATGAGGAAAAGAACGTCCTTACGTGAGATGTCTTAAAATCTACAACACGAATATTTCCTAAAGTATTTCGTATCCGGTAGTCCCACATACGGATATAATTCTTTTTCGTTCTTTCCTTGATATTCTTTGTTGCCATGTATCGCTCAAACAACGTATTTACAGTCAGCTTCTTGACTGATGCGTCTGTAATAAGCAGATCATCCATATCCTTATTGATCTTCTTTTCCATTTCTCGCAGACTCACCAGATCAGCTGCATAAACCGAATTACGCTTTCCGGTAATTTCATCCTTGTAACGATACTCATAACGTCCATCCGGGCGCTGGTATTCACCTGTTTTTAAATTTCTGCCTTTATTATCTTTTCTTGCCATATCAATCATTCCTTTCACTTCATTTTTCGTTATTCGGAATGATTTTTGTCCTGTCGGTATCAGTCATTTACTGCCTGATATCTGCTCACAGATTAACATAATATTTTATGATTTCCAAGGGTAAATTCCTGCAAAATGCTAATTTTTATTTGCCTTTTTTATAGGAATATTTTTCACTTTTCATTCCGAAGGAAAGTTGTTGTATTTTATCCTCTCATCTTTCATTACACTGCCATTGCATCAATATATTTTTTTATCTTATCCACGTTATAAAGAACACGTCTTCCAACAATCACTCTTGCTTCTGCATAGTCTGCAATTTTCTTTGCAGTTACTTCTCCGCAGGATAACATTGCCATTAATCCTTCAATATCTACCGTCAGACGGTTTTCAGCCTTATACTCTGTTGTTTTTCTCATGATGCACATACCTCCTTTCCTCCGTATTCTTCTGCATCACCTCCCAGACAGCGGTTATGCCCGTTGTCAGTACACTCTACTTTTTGTTTAGACTTCTTACAATGATTTTCCATTCCGTTCGACGTGTTGGCTTCCATTTGTATATGGCGGTGTCAACGTTACAATTGACCTCTATCAGAAATCTTTCTGAATACTGGCAGCTTCTTCTCAAGCATACCAGCCGTTGCCGGAGTATCTTCGGTTTCCACATACTACTCTCTGATACAGCGATGGAATCCTGTGTTACCTTTAAGCCCCGAAAGGCACCCATACAGCTCATTCAATTTTCAATGTTCAACAATCAAAAGTTTTGTAGGTATACATTTTTGTACCTATTTCGATTTAATGCCATTATATCCCCAGTTACTGCTAATGTCAATAGCACTTCATGTGTTTTAGGTTCTTTTTTGTACTCTTTTTCATTGATTTTCTGCCAGCTTGTGTTATAATATGGACAAATAGTTATTCATTTCTTGATTTCACTATCTTTAACGGATGTTTATCAGGACTAATGCAGAGGTGACTTTATGAATTTTAATCTGAAACTAAAAAAAATCCGGACATTCCGGAAAATGACACAAAAAGAACTGTCAGAGAAGATCGGACTGACCGATCAGCATAGAATTGTACAATATGAAAAAGGTGTTCGTGTTCCAAAAAAAGATCTGGTTGATAAAATGGCTAAGGCTCTTGATGTTAATCCTTATACCCTCTATGATACCGCTGGACGTGACGCTTCCGAAATGATGGAACTGCTTTTCTGGCTGGATGAATTTAACCCATCTGCCCTGCATCTGTTTCTACCTCGGAAATTTCCTGGTGAAAAATGCAATGAAGTAGCTGACACTTCCGTTTACTACCATGACAACGATAGTTGGCCTGCTCATGCACCTGTCTGTATGTGGTTTGACTATGGAGTTCTGAATGATTTTCTGAAAGAATGGGTGGTTCGAATGGATGAACTGAAATCCGGTGTGATTACCAGAGATGAATATTTTGAATGGAAAATCAACTGGCCGTATACCTGTGATGATTGTGGAAAACGGAAACCCTCAAAACAGTGGCGGAAATCAAACGAATAGAATTTAGTGAAACTTAGCAAAACTTAAATTCACTGTATTTTTTCTCTTTGCTCAAAAAAGGCACTGCAAACCAATAATTCTATGGTTTTCAGTGCCTTTTGTTCTATACACTAAGTTTCCAATTTGCTGCTTCCGTCTGCAGATCAACCAGCTTACGATATAGACCATTTTTCTTCATAAGCGTATCATGGTTTCCTTTTTCTGCCACAACACCTTTATCCAGAACAACGATCTGATCCGCTGCTTCAATCGTTCTCATCCTATGAGCGATTACCAGAACTGTCTTCCCACTGACTAGTTCAGATATCGCTTCCTGTATCTGTGTTTCACTGTCCACATCTAAAGAAGCAGTTGCTTCATCCAGTAAAATAACAGGTGCATCTTTTAAAAGTGCACGGGCAATGGAAAGACGTTGGCACTCCCCGCCAGAAAGCGTAGAACCATTTTCTCCGATTACCGTCTGATAACCCTGCGGCAATTTTTCGATAAAATCATGACATTTTGCAGCCTTTGCTGCAGCAATAACATCCTCATCACTTGCACCTTTTCGTCCGACACGGATATTTTCCATAATTGTATTATTGAAAAGAACAACATCCTGAAAAACAATCGAAAAATCTTTCATCAATGCGACCGGATCAATTTTTGCGATATCTGCACCACCAAGTGTAATTTTCCCACCATCCACGTCATAGAATTTAGCTGCCAGTTTTGCTATGGTGCTCTTACCACCGCCGGATGGTCCTACTAATGCAGTCACCTGTCCCTGTTTTGCAGTAAAAGATACATCTTTTAAAACTGTTTTTCCTGTTTCATAAGAAAACTTCACATGGTCAAAAATCACATCATATCCTTTGGTGTGATACTCTGTCTGCCCGTTTTCTAACGGATATTCCTGGATTTCTTTCAAGCGTTTTACCTGTAAATTCACACCAAAAAGTTCTGCCATATTCGCCATAGCTCCAGAAAGTGGATCATACAGACGGGAGGCTGCGATCAAATATAGAATATAAGTAAACAGATCAATTTTTTCCTTTAAAATCAGCGAACTTCCCACAACAATAACCGTTGCCAGTCCAAGCCGTAAGACCATCTGACCGGTTGTAAGAAGACTCGCACTGACCATTTCACTGGAAATCTGCGCTTTTTCTGCTGCATCCAATTTCGCATCCAGTTTCTCCAGATAAGTTTTCTCCTGATTACATGCCTTAATATCCTGTACCGTTTCCAGACATTCCTGTATTCCTTCTGACAAATCAATTCTTGTTGTCATATATTTCTTTGCAAGCAGTTCCTGCCACTTGCGTGAAAGAAGAACAATTGCAAATGCCACCGGTGCAACCCACAAAAGAGCAATTCCCATTTTCCAGTTCATAACAAGAAGTACCAGACACACAATACTTGTAGAAATAAGTGCTCCAAAAAATTGCGGAACTGTATGGGAAAACGCATGCTCAAAACTGGCACAGTCGCCCATAATTGTACTTGTCAGATCAGCAAGGTCACGTTCATGGAAAAATCCAAGCGGTAACGTCCTGAGCTTTTCTGCAAGTGTAATGCGTCTACGTTCACTTTCCTCATAGGTACCAATATAGGCTTTTGTATACTGCAGATAATGAAGGACAAAAATAATCACTAAAATGATAATTCCAACAACTGTATATCCTGCAAATCCTGCCACTTTTTCTTCCATTCCAAGAGCCATAGGAAGCATCGTATTTAATACTATTGCAAGTAGGGCAACCGGGAGCATCAGACTGATATTTGCCAGTACAGAATAAACAATTGCTTTAAAAAGATCCTTTGCACCCTGGACACTCAGAGCGTATTTTTTCTGTAATCTGTTAATCATGATTTTCCTCCTTTCTCACAGTCGTTCCAACCTTCCAGATAATCTGTGTCTGATATTCTTTCCACATGGATGCGTAGACACCATTCTGTTTCAGCAATTCATCATGATTGCCTCGTTCTATTATTTTTCCATCACCAAAGACCAGAATCATATCTGCATCCTGAATCGTGGACAGACGATGTGCAATCATAAGTACTGTTTTTCCGCTGGTCAGTCCTTCAAAGGCAAGCTGGATCTGATGCTCATTTTCCGCATCTGCAAAAGCTGTCGCTTCATCAAGTATAATAATTGGTGCATCTTTCAGAATTGCACGTGCTAATGCAATCCGCTGATTTTCACCACCCGACAGATAGGTTCCTCCACTTCCAACTATAGTATCCAAACCATTTGGAAGTCTCTCTATGATATCCTGACATTGTGCTGCTTCTGCCGCTCTCATCACTTCTTCACGTGTGGCATCTGGCCTGGAAGCTCTAATATTTTCAAGTAAGGTATCATTGAAAAGACGGGTGTTCTGGAACACAAATGCAATCTGATCCATGAGGTCATTTTTAGCAATCTCACGAACATCCACACCACCCACTAAGACGTCTCCTTCCTGCACATCATAAAAACGTGGAATCAGACTGGCCGCTGTAGATTTGCCACTACCGGAAGCTCCGACTAATGCAATTTTCTTACCATCAGGGACTTCGAAGCTTACATGATACAATGCTTTTTTCTTAGCACCTGGATAAGTAAAAGAAACATCCTCGAATACAACAGAAGCATCCTTTGGCTGTTTTTGTGTATTTGATTCTTTAAGCGGTTTTTCCTGCAAAATTGCTTCTATTCTGCTTACTGCACTTTTTGCCGCCATTAACTGTTCGCTTGCAAACATGATTCGATTCATCATTGTTGTACAAACTGGCGTAAACAGACTGTAAAACAGGAAATCTAAAAACAGTTTCTGACGATCCGCCTGTCCACTTGCTGCCGAAAAAAGCATCAGTGCAGTCGGGATCAACAAAATAAAAGTTCCATTTAAAGTAATGTTAAATCCCGTCAATGGGATACGACAGCAGATTGCATATCCACTGGCATATTTTTTGTATTCTTCAATCGCTGCATGAAAGTTTTTGAATGAGTAAATGGTTTGCTGGAATACCTTTACAACCGGGATTCCACGAACGAATTCTACCGCTTCTTTATTCATATTTTCCAGTGCGGTCATGTATCCCGACATAAAATCGGCATTATCTCCACCCATCATTTTCTTTAAGAAAAATACACTGATTGCCAGTGGAATCAAACAACAGATTCCAAGTCTCCAGTCAAAGACAAACAACAAACTGATGACTGCAACCGGCATAACAACTGCACCGGTCAGATCCGGCAACTGATGTGCCAGAAACCCTTCGGTCAGTCCAGCATTGTCATCAATAATTTTCCGAAGTCTGCCACTGGCATTCTGACTGAAATATCCAAGCGGTAACGTGACAATATGGTGCATTGCCTCTTTTTTCATATTGGTAGCTGTACGAAATGCTGCCAGATGCGAACAACATAATGCTACAAAATATAATAAAATACTAAGTAACGAAAATGCTACTGCAAACCACGCATAATGCCCACTGGAAGCTGCCAGTGACAAATCTCCCTTTTTCATCGCATACAAGATATCCCGAATCACAAACCAGATACAGACAAATGGAATAATAGAAAGCACCGTGGATATTCCTGCCAGAATGCAGCTGGCAATAGTCAACCAATGACGTTTCCCTGCAAATCCCCACATCCGGGATAACTCGGCATTTTTCTTTTTGCTCATGACCTTATATCCTCCTCAAAAAGCCGGTGGCATCAGAATCTCTCCGATTTCCACCGACTCAAATTTATTTTCACTATTCAGACAGATTCTCTTTACAGAATAACTGTATACAGTTCTCAACATCGGCTTTCGTATAGTCAACAGAAATTCCTGCTGCCAGCCAATAAGCATATTCACCTGCATCATATTTTTCCAATGCATCCAGGTCACTTCCATATCTGAACTCAATGTGCCATGTAGTTTTCATCGTATCCGGAGCGATACAGAAATAGGTAAACTCGCCGGAATCAGCATCATCACTTTCGTAGATGTACAGACCACGCGTTTCTTCCATACCTACGTAATGATAAGAATGACTGAATACATCATTCCCCTCTTCATCCACACCAGATATTGTTGTTCCGTCAAACGTGAACTGATCTATATTCTGTAAAAATTCACAGTCGTATGCCATATTTCCATCCTTGTAGGTTTCCACTGCCTCTTCACCGGTGACTGTTCCAGTTACCATAGAAGACATTTTTTCAACAGCCGCCTGAGCATTATCCTCTCCTACAATTGCAGCACTGTCATCGAGCCACAGCTGATCGTATTCATCTGCCAGAATAACCGGCCACAGTTCCTGATAAGTACCTTTCAGATCGCATAAAAGCTGATCTGCTGCATCCTGATTCTCATCAGTTTCACTTTCCTTCTGTACGCTTGTAGTCTGTTCTTCTGTAGCACTGTTTTCTGTTTGCTTTGTTTCAGATGTGCTACTGCCTGTATTTCCACATCCCGTCAATAAAGAAATAGACAAAGCTGCTGCTAAAAACAAACTTGTTAATAATTTTCTCTGTTTCATTATAATCCTCCTGAATAAAAAATATGTATTAGTCAGTCTTATCTAACCAATGCATATTTTATCTGGTACTAATATGAAACTCAATGACCTGGCAGACTAGTTTCTATCCAATCAGACATTCTTTTTATACTCCGTTGGTGTCATTCCATATTCACCTCGAAATGCCGAAGTAAATTTATTGGGATTTGTATATCCGATTTCTGTTGCGATTTCACCTACAGATAAATTCCCCTCCCGTAATAATTTTTCAGCAATTTGTAAACGATAAGTCCGGAGATACGCATAAACAGGTGCACCATACATTCCCTTAAAACAACGTTTCATTGCCGTAGGTGATATTTCAAAACGCTCTGCCAACTCCTCAATTGTATAATGTTCTTTGATATGTCCTACAATAAAATCATGAATCTGTCTGGTACAGTTCCTTTGCGATTTTGAGAAATAAACATAGTCGTTCTTAATCCTGTCAAAATCCATTTCTGTTAGTATCAATAAAAGCTCCAGAAGCTTTATTCTGATATAACTAGGCTTTATATGTTCCTGAACAGTATATAATTCCGAAAATATATGTTGGACAGTTTCATTTGCACGAACCATATAAAAATCCTGTTTTCCTGCAAACTCTGAAATTCGAGTAAGATTAATAGAAAGAAGTTTCAAGATTCTTCTCATCTCATCTGTAATTTCTTCCAACTCAATCGTTATCG
>JAGOGF010000261.1 GCA_017996845.1 Butyrivibrio sp. | reverse complement strand
CAATCACACGTCCGCATCTGGCACAATGATATGACCAGAAGCTATCCTGTACACCATCACAATTCCATGGAAATCATTATATGTATGGAAAATCAGTATACTGTAATTGCAAATGGTCAAAACTATATTCTGAATGTCGGTGATATTTTGCTGATACCACCACACATGCTGCATGAACTGATATGCACCAGCAAAGGTGTTCGCTTTATCATGCTGATCAGTCTTGAAATGCTGACCGCGCTGCAGGACTTTAATACACTTGATCCCCTTTTCATGGAAGCATACCTGTGCAATACACAAACGCACCCGATGATCTATCAGAAGATCTATTCGCTTTTTATGCAGATTATAGATGAATATTTTTCGGGAAAAACTTTTTGGGAGACCTCTGTTTATTGTCAGCTTCTGGCAATCTTTACTGAGATCGGAAGAGAAAACTTTGAACCGCGTTTCGACAGTGAGGGTGCCCCCTCTGCGGCAAGACAAATGGAAAATTACGAAAAATTCGCAAGCCTTCTGGGATATATTGATGCACATTTTGCAGAAACAATTTCCCTACAGGAGGCTGCTGATTATATGGGTTTTTCAAAATATTATTTTACCAGACTGTTCCGCCAGCAGATTCACACAACTTTTTATGATTATCTGATGCATAAGCGAATCTCTGCTGCACAGTCACTTTTATCGGGAGATATGACCATGACTGAAATTGCTTTTCAGACAGGTTTTAACAACCTTACCTCATTTTGCAGAAGTTTCAGAAAATACACTGACTGTTCTCCAAGTGAGTACCGTTTGAGTCTGCGGCAGGAACATGACTGGCAGAAGCAGTAATAAAGATTCCGCTTTTTGCTGAATTCCTATTCTGCTCTGCCTTTCTTTTTGATACGTTTATTTCGGTACATTTCCATATCGCTTAATCGAATACATTCCTGACAGGAGGTTTTTCCGTCAATTATGGTCGTATACGTTCCGATAGACGCTTCGACCGCATATTTTTCTTCTTTTTCAATATTGAGCATTGCAAGCTGTTGAAGTGTTTCGTTTTCTATTTTTTCTGCTTTTTCACTATTGCCTTCCACTATGATCAGAAATTCATCTCCGCCTGTTCTGGACACAGATGAATTTACGGGCACAGTTTTTTTGACTGCTCTGGCAATTGCACAAATTGCACGATCTCCTTCTTCATGTCCGTAATGGTCATTGATATACTTGAGCCCATCTACATCAATACTGATAAATGACACAACCGCACGTTCCCTCATCCATCTCGGCCAATTTTTATTTACATAACGTGCAAGTCCTCTTCTGTTATTCATCTGTGTAAGAAAATCCGTGATACTGTTCTGATCATTTTTCTGCAGCAGTACCTGAATCCTCTGATGTGCATAAAACTCATTTATCGAAAGTGCAATCGTCAGATTCCAGTCATAATAGAAAATTCCGATTCCATCATCCGGACGTTTAAAAGCAATCGCAGTATAGCCAAAAGTACTGACACGATCGTGCAGCATGGTCAGGAAAAAAGCCTGTGGCTCACTGCTTTTTTTCTGTGGCGGTAACAGCTGTGATCTGTCAAATGATATACCCTGCAAATCCTGCACTTGTCCGTTTTTCCATCCCAGAATTGCTTCTGCCTTATCCGGAAGTTCCTTCTGAAATACCGGAATTCCGTTCCTGTCACGTTTTCCCAAAAGGCAAAGATAAAAAGCGCTGCAGTCACCTGCCAGATGAAGATTTCTGACAACCATTTCTATCATTTCACTAAAATTATGGCATCCTGCCATATCAATTTTAAAAAATGTCTGTCTGGTATGTTCTTCCACGAGATCTGCCGTCTGTCTGTAATGATTCTGGCAGTCAAAAATGGTTTTTCTGTCATTTTCTGATTTGCAGCCACAGCTCTCTCTGTACAGGATCTTTGCAGGTACGGAAACATATTGCTCTCTCTTCTGCCCAGCCAGAAGATCATTGATCAAATGTATCGTTTCTGCGGCCATTCCCGGATAGTCCATTTCAACTGTAGTAAGTGCCGGTTCAATTTCGCGTGCCTCCGGTGCATTATCAATCCCGCTGATCATAAGATTCTGCGGAACACTAATATCATGTTTGGCAGCTGCATCACAAAGTGCTCTAGCCATAAAATCATTTGCACAGATAATGGCATCCGGACAATGATTTTTGTCCGAATAAAAATACTGCAGTGCCTCTTCGCCCTGATGTTTCCACAAATCTCCGTAAAAGACAGAATTATCATATACAGGAAGTCCAAACTCTTCCATTGCATCCTGATAACAGGTAAGTCTCTTCATACTGTCGTAATGGTCTTTATAGCCCGCCATAAAAAAGATATTACGGGCATGATGTACCGTTGCAAAATGTTCCACAATCTCCCGAATAGCCGTATTGGCATCACTGAGTACACCGTAAAAAGAAGTATCCTTTTCACGGAAAGTAATCACAGGACATTTTGCGCGTTCCTTCAATGCTCTGACCAGTTTCTCACGGAAAACTGACATGTCATAGGTGTCAAGCGCAACCACAATTGCGTCAAACTGTTCTATTGTTGCAAAATCAACAATAATATCTCCGTAAATATCATATGTGTTCTCACTGCGCCGAATTTCATAGGAAGTCATAAATGCAATATTATAATCTTCTCTATGTGCATTTT